>CAMDEB010000175.1 GCA_945893085.1 Rhodoplanes serenus
ATCCGGGCATGGTGTCCTGGTTCGTCAAGCAGGCGCTGATCAACGTCGCAGGCGACCTCGGCCTCAAGTTCAAGGAGCCGAAGACGCGCGAGGAATGGGGCCGGCTTGCCAAGAAAGCCGGCATCAAGGGCATCCATATCGCCGAGCGCGACACCCAGCGCGCCAAGCAGCCGAAGCCATTGGAGACGTTCGTCAACACCTGGTCGGTTGAGGGCTTCCTGTCCGAGGGGATGCAGCCGGCCGAGCTCGGCTGGGGCACCCATGAGAAATGGATGCCGAAGAATGGCCACAAGCACAAAGCGGGCTGCCAGGCGGCGATCTATCTGAACCAGCCGGGCGCCAACACGCGGGTGCGGTCATGGACGCCGACCGCCAAGGCGCAATACGGCTTTCTGGTCACCCACAACGAGGCGATCTCGATCTCCGACTACTTCACGCTGCGTCAGGGGCGGAAGGTCGCCTACCGGCCGACCTGCCACTACGCCTACCACCCCTGCAACGACGCGGTGCTCTCGCTGCATGAGCTGTTCGGGCAAGCCGGCAGGCGGCAGCCAGACATCCACATCCTCGACGAGCACGAGATTGTCGACGGCATCGACGAACTCGGGGTGCTGCTCTACGGCCACAAGAAGAACGCCTACTGGTACGGCTCGCAGCTCTCGGTCGAGGAGACCCGCAAGATCGCGCCCTATCAGAACGCCACCGGCCTGCAGGTGACCTCAGCGGTGCTGGCCGGCATGGTGTGGGCGCTGGAGAACCCCAACGCGGGCATCGTCGAGGCCGACGAGATGGATTTCCGCCGCTGCCTCGAGGTGCAAACGCCGTATCTCGGTCCGGTGATCGGCAGCTACACCGACTGGACGCCGCTCGCCGACCGGCCCGGACTGTTCCCGGAGGACATCGACAAGCGCGATCCCTGGCAGTTCAGGAACGTGCTGGTGCGCTGAGACGCCAGGAAAAATCTGTGAACTCGCGAACGCGGCGCTGCCGCGTTCGCGCCACGCAGCGATGGCATCGCGAGGCGCACCATTCGTAAATGAAAAGTTAAATGCCACACCTCGCACAATTAGTGGGGTGTAGTGACCGTGCGGGCACTAAAAAGATTGACTCTCAATACAATTCGACTATTTCGTTTGCTTGCCCAATTTCGCACGTGCCTGTGGCCGTGTGTCGGTCGGTAGGTACCCGGACAAGAGGCCGGGCAGCCGCCTGAGGAAGCCGAAAGCTTCTTCAAGAAATCTGACCGGCAGCCGGAGGCGAAACCGGCGCACTCTGCTCTCCGCAGAGGACGCGGCTTAAAGCAACGACGGAGCGGGCTTTTTTGGTACGGCCCGGCATGCTCGCCGGATCACCGAAGAGGCTTGTCCATCCTTGCCAGCAGTGCGGAACGGGACCTCCCTCATCCGGACCAAGGCAGCAATCGCGGTGACGTCCCGTGGCGCAAGTGCGCACGCGAGGCAGCACCGCAGGTTCACCTGAGGCGGCAACGCCTCCGCGCCGGATTAGGGAGCAAGGTCGAAATGACCGCACGCATTCGCGAATTCCTCAAGAACCGCAAAGACGAAGGGCCCTGTGTCGTTCTCGACCTGGAGGTCGTGCGCGAGAACTACGCCGCCTTCGCCAAGGCTCTGCCGGACACCAAGGTGTTCTACGCGGTGAAGGCCAATCCGGCGCCGGAGATCCTCAAACTCCTCGCCTCGATGGGCTCCTGCTTCGATGTCGCCTCGGTGGGCGAGATCGAGATGGCGCTCGAAGCCGGCGCCACGCCAGACCGCATCTCCTACGGCAACCCGATCAAGAAGGAGAGCGAAATCGCCGCAGCGTTCAAGCTCGGCCTGACCCACTTCGCCGTCGACTGCGAGGCCGAGGTCGAGAAGGTCGCCCGCGCCGCGCCCGGCAGCCGGGTGATCTGCCGCATCCATTGCGACGGGACCGGCGCCGAATGGCCGCTGTCGCGCAAGTTCGGCTGCGAGCCGGACTACGCCGCCGACATCCTCGAGCACGCCCATCGCCTGGGCCTCGTGGCGCACGGCATCTCGTTCCACGTCGGCTCGCAGCAGCATAACGTCGAAGCCTGGGATCGTGCCCTCGCCTCGACCGCCGCGGTGTTCCGCACCTGCGCCGAGCGCGGCATCAACCTCGCCATGGTCAATCTGGGCGGCGGTTTTCCGGCGAAATACGTGCGCAAGACGCCGAAGCTGGAATCCTACGGCAAGGCAATCTTCCGGGCGCTGCGCAAGCACTTCGGCAACGCCCTGCCCAACACCATCATCGAGCCGGGTCGGGGCCTGGTCGGCAATGCCGGCATCATCGAGGCCGAGGTGGTGCTGATCGCCAAGCGCGACCGCGAGGACGACCTGCGCTGGGTCTATCTCGATATCGGCAAGTTCCATGGCCTCGCCGAGACCATCGACGAGTCGATCCGCTACCCGATCAAGACCACCAAGGATCGCGACGAGACCGGGCCCTGCGTGGTCGCCGGGCCGACCTGCGACTCGGTCGACGTGCTGTACCAGCGCACGCCCTACCCGCTGCCGGTATCACTGGCGATCGGCGACAAGGTGCTGATCGAGGCGACCGGGGCCTACACCACGACCTACTCCTCGGTCGGGTTCAACGGCTTCCCGCCGCTCAGGCAATACGTGATCTGAGCGAGCGGCTCAGCAGAAAAGCAAAACCCCGGGCTTCGGCCTGGGGTTTTTGTTTGCGCCGCGTCGTTCGCGCTCATCCCAAATCCACCACCCCAGCTTCGCCAGCCTCGGTCCCGAACGCCAGCAGACTGCCGACGCTGTCCCAGGCGAGCGCCGTGATCGGTGCCTTGCCGGGATTCTTCGCCAGCACCTCGGCGCCGTCGTCGAGGCGCACCATCAGAATCGTGCCATCCTCGTAACCGACCGCCGCCACCTCCTGCTTGGGATGGCAGGCGACCACGCTGACGCGCACGGCGAAGGCTGCGAACATCTTCGGGGTCTTGCCCATCGGGCCGTCCTTGGACTGGAACGGCCAGACCACGAGCTGCTCGGAGCCGCCGGTCGCGAGCCATTTGCCGCCCGCGGTCCAGGCGAACGAGCGCACCCGCGCCGAATAGCCCGACATCCGCATGTGCTTGCCGTCGGCGACGCGCCAGCCGTGCAGCATCGGCTCCTGCATCGCCGTGACCAGGAACTTGCCGTCGGGGCTGAAGGCGACGTCGTGATGCGAGCCCTTCCATTCCAGCATCTCGGGTGCCGACTGTACATTCGGAAACCAGAGGGTTACGCCGTTGTAGTGCGCGATGGCGAGCCGCAGACCCTTGGGCGCGAAGGCCAAGCCCGCGACGGTGGACGGCACATCGAGCGAGCGTGCCTCGCCCTTACCGGCTTGCACGAACGCGGTCTTGCCGGCCGACCAGGCCACCGCGCCATCGGGTCCCGCCGCGACGCGGTCGATCCAGCGGCGCTTGGCATCGGTCGCGAGGGTGCGGCTTTCGCCTTTGGGATTGGTCGAAATCACCTTGCCGTCGTCGCCGCCGGTGACGATGCGCTCGCCATCGCCCGCCGCAGCGAGGATGCCGCCACCATGAATGGCGAGACGCCGCTCCTCGCCGTCCGCGGCGACCAGCAGCAACTCTTCCTCACCCAGTACCAGCACCGCGGTGCGGCCGAGAAAGTGCGCGGCAACCACCGGCGCGCCTGCGGCCACAGCGCGCGTGCGAGCGACGACGGAAGGGGTGTCTGAGGGAGGCTTGTCAGTCATTCGCCACTGCCATCGCCGGGCCTGAGCCGGCGGAGGCTACGCCACGCAGCTTTCAAACCCCTGCCGGATCTTCGCCTCCGGCAGGTTGCGGCCGATGAACACCAGGCGGCTGTCGCGCTTTTCATCGTCCTTCCACGGCCGCTGATGGTCGCCGTCGAGGATCATGTGCACGCCCTGGAACACGAAGCGGTCGGGGTCGTCCTTGAACGAGAGGATGCCCTTGCAGCGCAGGATGCTCGGCCCATCCTTGGCAACCAGGTCCTGCACCCACGGAAAGAACTTGTCGGGATTGAGCGGCTGGTCGGTCTTGAGCGAAAACGACTGCATGTCCTCGTCGTGATAATGCTTCAGCCCCTTGTGATCGTGATGGTGGTGACCGTCGCCGTGATCGTGGCTATGCCCATGATCGTCGGCGTGCAGAAACTCCGGCTCGATGTCGAGGATGCGATCGAGATCGAAGGCGTTGCGGCCGAGCACCTCCTCGAGCGCGATCTTGGAGCGCTCGGTGCGGTGCAGCTTGGCGTAAGGGTTGATGCCGCGGATGCGGGCTTCGACCTCACGCAGTTCGGCGTCGGTCACCAGATCGGTCTTGTTGAGCAGGATCACGTCGGCGAAAGCGATCTGGTTCTTCGCCTCCGGCGCGTCCTTGAGCCGGTCCTTGAGCCATTTGGCGTCGGCGACGGTGACCACCGCATCGAGCTTGGTCTTCTTGCCGACGTTCTCGTCGACGAAGAAGGTCTGCGCCACCGGCGCCGGATCGGCGAGGCCGGTGGTCTCGATGATGATGGCGTCGAACTTGCCCTTGCGCCGCAGCAGCCCTTCGATGATGCGGATCAGGTCGCCGCGCACGGTGCAGCAGATGCAGCCGTTGTTCATCTCGAACACTTCTTCGTCCGCGCCGACGACCAGCTCGTTGTCGATGCCGATCTCGCCGAACTCGTTGACGATCACGGCGTACTTCTTGCCGTGCGGTTCGGAGAGGATGCGGTTGAGCAGCGTGGTCTTGCCGGCGCCGAGATAGCCGGTCAGCACGGTCACGGGGATTTTTTCGGATGAAGCCGCTTCAGACATAGGTACCCTCCACTCTCGGCTATATAGGCGATCCTGTGCCGGACAAACACCCTCTTGCGCGACGCCCTGCCTCAGTCTGCCGGGGCCTAGGAGCGCAAAGCCGCGTCCGCTATCGTTGAGCGCTCCAACGGGGGAGGCCGCGATGACCAGACGCCGGACCATCACCGCCGCGATCGCGGCAGTGGCCTTTGGACTGACAGCCACTGCGGCCGCGCAGGACTATCCGGACCGCATCATCGAGATGATCGTCCCGTCCACGCCGGGCTCGTCGGCGGACATTGTGGGCCGCATCCTGGTCGACAGCATGGGCGCGCAGCTCGGCCAGCGCTTTGTCGTGTTCAACAAGCCCGGCGGCGCCAGCATCCTTGGAACCGCGGAGGTCGCGCGGGCCAAGCCCGACGGCCATACGCTGATGCACGGCGCGGTGTTCTCGATCACGGTGCAGCCGCTGACCGAGCGGCAGACCGGCTATACCGACAAATCGTTCGACCCGATCTGTCAGACCTTCAAGAACGATCAGGTGATCGTGGCGCGGCCGAACACCTACAAGAACGTGGCCGACCTCATCGCCGCCAGCAAGGCCAAGCCTGGAGGGCTGAATTACGGCAGCCCGGGACTCGGCACGATCCCGCACCTATCGATGGCCGAGCTCTCGCAGATCACCAAGGTCGAGTTCAATCACGTCCCGTTCAAGGGGCCGGCCGAGGCCATCCAGATGGCGCTCGCGGGACAGATCGACTTCTCCGTGGCGCCGCTGACCGCTGCGGCCAGCAGCGGCCTGGTCATGCCGGCGCTGTTCGCCGAGAAACGCAATTCGTCGATCCCAAACGTGCCGACCGTGAAGGAACAGGGCTTCGACGTCGCGCCCTTGAGCATCGGCGGATTGCTGGGACCAGCCGGGATGCCCGCTAACGTCAAGCGCAAGCTCGAAGACGCCTGCAAGACAGCGGTGCAGAGCGAGGCGTTCCAACGCATCGTCAGGAATACCTTCCAGCCAAGCGATTTTTTTGCTGACAGCGCGGGCTTCGCCGCGCATCTCGCCAAGGACGTGGCGGACAAGCGGCGGCTGCTCACCGCGCTCGGCATGGTGAAATAGTTCGGCGACGCCAGGCCCGGCGCCACCTTGATCAGCTGGTGAGGGCGGCGCTGAGCGTTTTGATGTTGTGCCGGATCAGGTCGATGTAAGTGGGGGCCGGGCCTTTCTCGTCGGTCAGGGCGTCGGAATAGAGCGTGCCGCCGACCGTGGCGCCGGTTTCGTCGGCAATCCGCTTGAGCAGCCGTGGATCGCTGATGTTCTCCATGAAAACCGCCGGGATTTTCTGCCGTTTGATCTGGGTGATGATCCGGGCGAGGTCCTTGGCCGAGGGCTGCGACTCCGTCGAAACGCCCTGCGGCGCGATGAACTCCAGCCCATAGGCGTCCATGAAATAGCCAAAGGCGTCGTGGGTGGTGATGATGCGGCGCCGGTCGGCGGGGATTCTTGCAACGGTATCGCGCACCTCGCGCTCCAGCGCATCGAGCTTGGCCAGGTAGGCCGCGGCGTTGGCCTCGTAGGCCGGCTTGCCCGCCGGATCGGCGGCGATCAGCCCATCGCGGATGTTGGCGGCGTAGATCTTGACGTTGGCGACCGACTGCCAAGCGTGTGGATCGCTGCCGTGGCTGTGGCCATGACCATGCCCGCCGGCCGTGCGGCGCGGCTTGACGCCCTTCGCTGCCACCACGATCGGCGCCTTGCTGGCGGATGCCCTGACCAAGCGCTCGATCCAGCCTTCGTAGCCGAGCCCGTTCACGACCACGACCTTGGCGTCGGCGAGCTTCTTGGCGTCGGACGGCGACGGATTGTAAACGTGGGCATCGCCGTTCGGACCGACCAACATCGTGACCTCGACGCGCTCGCCGCCGACGTTCTTCACCAGATCGCCGAGAATCGAGAATGTCGCGATCACCTTCGGCCGGTCCTGAGCGACGGCCGGCCCTGCGAGCAACAACGCGGCGAGCGTGGCGACGATGGCTTTCCTGAGCATGGCGTCCTCCTTGCCTCACGCTTCGAGATGTCGGCCGGGGAACAGTTGCCGCAGCAGGCCGCCGACCCGGCCGAACAGCACCGAGACCACGTAGAGCACGCCCGCGACCAGGATGATCGCCGGACCCGACGGCACGCTGGTATGGAACGACAGCAGCAGCCCGGCGTAGCCGGCGATGCAGCCGCACACCGCCGCGATCAGCAGCATGACGGTGATGTCGCGCGCCCAGAACCGCGCGGTCGCCGCCGGCACCATCATGATGCCGACCGCAAGCAGCGTGCCGAGCGCGTGGAAGCCGTTGACCAGGTTGATCACCACCAGCGCCAGGAACGCTAGATGCGCCGGCGCGCCGGCGCGGCTCACCGAGCGTAGGAATCCCGGATCGACGCATTCCAGCACCAGCGGCCGGTAGATCAGCGCCAGCGCTATCAGCGTCACGGTGACGTTGCCGGCGATCAGGACCAGCGTCTGGTCGTCGAGCGCCAGCACCGAGCCAAACAGGAAGTGCAGCAGGTCGATGTTGTTGCCCTTCAGCGACACGATGGTGACGCCGAGCGCGAGCGAAATCAGGAAGAATGCCGCGAGCGACGCATCCTCCTTGAGTTCGGTCGAGCGCGCGATCAGCCCGGCGGCAATGGCGACGACAAAGCCGGCGAGCATGCCGCCCGCTGCCATCGCGAACAGGTTCAAGCCCGAGATCAAAAAGCCGATTGCCGCGCCGGGCAAGATCGCGTGCGCCATGGCGTCGCCGACCAGGCTCATGCGGCGCAGCATCAGGAACACGCCGATCGGCCCCGCGCCCAAAGCGAGCGCGATGGTGCCGGCGAGCGCGCGGCGCATGAACTCGAACTCGGAAAACGGGGCGATGAGGAGGTCGTACATCGGAGTACGGCCTACGCCGCCACCACGCAGGCCTCGGCGTGCTCGTCGAACGCCTCGCACATGTGCCGCGCCTTGATGATGTTCTCAGGCGTCAGCACGTCCGCGGTCGCGCCCCACGCCACCGGCTCGCGCGCCAGCAGCAAAGTTTCGGGGAAATTGGCTTTGACCAGCTCAATGTCGTGCAGCGCCGCGAGTACGGTTCGTTTCTCGGCGTGCCATTGCCGCACCAGCGCCAGCAGATCGGCCGCAGTTTTCGCATCGATGGCGTTGAACGGCTCGTCGAGCACGATCACCCGCGCATCCTGCAGCAGCAGCCGCGCGAACAGCATGCGCTGCATCTGCCCGCCGGACAGCGTGCCGATCGCGCGCGGCTCGAAGCCGGTGAGGCCAACGGCGGCGATCGCGCGCTCGACCGTGTCGCGATCCTTGGCGCCGATGCTGCCGAACAGGCCTTTCATCCGCCAAAGGCCCATCGCCACCATGTCGTAGACGTTGATCGGAAACGTGCGGTCGATCTCCGCGACCTGCGGCAAATAGGCGATGTCCTGCGGCGACACGCCGTTGCGGTCGATGCGGCCGGCGAACGGCTTGATGGTGCCGACCACGCCCTTGAACAACGTGGACTTGCCTGCGCCGTTCGGGCCGACCACGGCCATCAGCGCGCCGGTTTCGACCGCGCCGTCGAGATGGTGCACGGCCGGATGGCGGTCGTAGCCAAGCGTCAGGTTGCGGAATTGCAGTTGCGCGGTCATGGCTGCATCGCCCAGAGCACCCCGCCCCACAGCAGCGCGATCAGCACCGAGACGGATGCCAGCCGCTGCAGCACCGATAGCCGCAGGATCGAGGGATGAACCGACGCCGGCGGGTGGGCGTGGCCGGGATGGTGATGGTGATGGGGGTGGTGATCATGGTCGCTCATGGCGAGTGTTATAATATAACACCTCGTTGTCTGCCAGTTTTTCCAAGCCTTTCTTTTAGTTCGTCAATTTCGGCCGCCAGCGCTTCAGCAGCAGCGAATTCACCAGCACCGCCACCGAGGAGGCCGCCATCGCGGCGCCAGCCATGGCTGGGGTGAGCACGCCCAGAGCCGCGATCGGGATGCCGATCACGTTGAACACGAAGGCCCAGAACAGGTTCTGCCGAATCTTGGTGACCGTTCGCCGGGCGATGTCGATCGCCGCCGGCACCAATCGCCGGTCGGACCGCATCAGCGTGACGCCGGCCGCCTCCACCGCCACGTCGGTGCCGCTGCCGAAGGCGATACCGACGTCGGCCTC
>CAMDEB010000176.1 GCA_945893085.1 Rhodoplanes serenus
GCGGTGACGCTCGACGCCACGCTGAGCTATCGCGAGAGCGGCAAGACCACCAAGATCGCGGCTTCGGATTTCTTCATCGGGCCGATGACGACGGTGCTGCCGATCACGGCTGTTCTCGCCGAAGTGCGGTTTCCGGTCTGGGCGGAGCAGCGGGTCGGCGTCGGATTTCATGAGATGAATGCGCGCCAGAGCGATTTCGCCTTCGCTTCGGCGGCGGCGCAGATCGCGCTCGATGCCGAAGGCCGCTGCAAGCGGGTTGCGGTCGGGGTCGGCGCTGCGTTCGCCATCCCGCTGCGGCTCGATGCCGCCGGCAAGGCGCTGGAAGGCACGCGCGCCGAAGAGTCTCTTGTGCGAAAAGCCGTGAGCGAGGCGCTCTCGGCCCACGAGGCGATCGGCGACACCCACGCCTCGGCCGCATATCGCCGGCGCGTCGCTCTGACGATGGCCGTGCGCGCCATCACCGATGCCTATCAGGCCGCAGCCGCGAGGCGGGCATGAAGGTCGATCTCGACATCAACAAGCAGAAGCACACGGTTGAGGTCGAGCCGCGCCTGAGTCTGCTCGATTGCCTGCGCGACAAGCTGCTGCTCACCGGGGCGCACGCCGGCTGCGAGCACGGCGTCTGCGGCGCCTGCACGGTGCTGGTCGATGGCGCGGCAGTGCGCTCGTGCCTGATGTTCGCGGTGCAGGCCGACGGCGTCGCCATCACCACGATCGAAGGGCTGGCGCCGGGGCCGGGCGAGCTGTCGCCGCTGCAGGACGCGTTCTGCGAAACCCACGGTATGCAGTGCGGCTACTGCACGCCGGCGATGATCCTCGCCGCCCACGCGCTGCTCTCGAACAATCCCAATCCGACGCGCGAGGACATCGTCGAGGCGATCTCTGGCAACATCTGCCGCTGCACCGGTTACGCCCAGATCGTCGAGGCGATTGCGCTGGCCGCGGAGCGGATGCGCGGGCTAAACCGGCCGGAGCAGCGACGATGAGCGCGCTCAAGCCCTTCCGTTACGTCTCCTCGGATAGCCGGGTGCGCGAGGATCGCCGCTTCGTCGTCGGCAAGGGCAATTTCGCGGCCGACATCGTGCCGCACGGCACGAAGCATGTCGCGCTGGTGGCGTGTCCTTACCCGGCGGCGCGTATCGTCTCGATCGACAAGACCGCAGCGCTGGCGATGCCCGGCGTGCATTACGTGCTCGACGGGCAGGAGCTGGCCGGCGCGACCAGCGTGCTGGCTGCTGGTCTCGATACGCCGAACGTGCCGCGGCGTCCGCTGGCGGTGGATGTCGCGCGCTACGCCGGCGAATGGGTGGCGGCGGTGGTCGCCGACAGCCGGGCGCTGGCGGAAGACGCCGCCGAAGCGGTCGCGGTGGAGTACGAGCAGCTTCCGTTCGTGCTCGATGCTGAGACGGCTTACGCCGGCGGCACGCTGGTGCACGAAGCGCACGGCTCGAATGTGCTGCTCGATCGCACCTTCGTCTGGGGCGAGGTCGACAAGGACTTCGCCGCGAGCCCGCACAGGTTCAAGCATCGCGTCAAATGGGGACGCAGTTCGACGGTGCCGGTCGAGACCTTCGGCGTCACGGCAAGCTGGGACCCCTGGCGCGAGATTCTCGACGTATGGGCCTCGATCCAGATGCCGAAGTATCCCGATCAGATGGCGATGGCGCTGAAGCTGCCAATGTCGTCGGTGCGCGTACACTACGACGTCGACGTCGGCGGTAGCTACGGCGTCAAGCGCGGCATCAAGCATTCGGTGCTGGTGGGTTATCTCTCCCGCCGGCTCGGCTTCCCGGTGCGGCTGATCGAGGACCGGCTGGAGAACATGCGCGGCGGCGACATGCACGGGCCGGAGCGCCTGTTCGATGTCGAGGTCGCATACGACGATTCAGGTGTCATCCGCTCGATGAAGATGCGCGCGCTCGACAATGTCGGAGCGTACGCGGGACGCTCGCCGTTCCAACTCGGCAAGCCGGTCGGCGCGATCGTCGGGCCCTATCGCATCAAGAGCGTGCAGTACCAGGCGATCGCGGTCGTCACCAACAAGACGGTGCAGGAGGCGGTGCGCGCCTTCGGCCAGGCGCCGACGAATTATGCGATCGAGCGCACCTTCGACGAGGTGGCGAATCGCCTGGGCCTCGACCGGCTCGAACTGCGGCGGCGCAACCTGATCAAGCATGACGAATTCCCCTATCTGATCCCGAGCGGCTCGACCTACGACAGCGGCGACTATCATACCGTCATCGACAAGGTGCTGGCGCATGCCGGCTACGGCGAGCTGATCGCCGAGCGCGTCCGGCTGCGCGGCGAGGGGCTGCTCGCCGGCATCGGCATCGCCGCGTGTCTGGAGCCGAGTGGCGGCAACTCCTCGTTCGAGCCGCTGCTCAATCCGAAGGTCGGCACCACGACCTGGATGGATTCCTGCCGCATCAGCGTCGATCTGGTGGGCTCGATCACCGCGACCATGCACACCACGTCGGCCGGGCAGGGCCACGAGACCATGGTCGGCACGGTGGTCGGCGAGGTGCTGGACGTGGACCCGGAGAGTGTGCGCGTGGTGCGGGCGGATTCGCTCAACGCGCTGCCGAGCAACAGTCCGGTCGGCAGTCGCATGGCGATCATGCTCGGCGGCGCGGCATTCCATGCCGCGAACAAGATCAAGGACAAGCTGATCGCCATCGCCGCGCACGATCTCGGCGTGCCGGCGGAGCGTCTGGTCTACCAGGACGGCAACCTGTCCGATGCCTCGGCACCGGACAAGACGCGCACCTGGATGGAGCTTGTCACCATGGCGCACCGGCACATCCACAAGCTGCCGGAGGGCATGGAGCCCGGGCTTTCGGTCAGTCACATCATGCCGGTGCCGACCGGTGGCGGCTTGCCGACGGCGGACGGCCGGGTGCAGATGTATCCCTGCTATTCGTTCGAGTTTCACCTGGTGCTGCTCGCCATCGATCCCGATCTCGGCAAGCCGGAGATCAAGCGCTACGTCGTCGGCCACGATTGCGGCACGGTGATCAATCCCAAGATCGTGCGCGGCATGACGATGGGCGGCATTGCCCACGGCATCGGGGCGGCGCTCTACGAGGAGTTCGCCTACAACGAGGACGGCCTGCTGGTCGCCCAGAACTTGATGGATTACCTGCTGCCGTCGTCGCATGAGGTGCCAAACGTCGAGATCGTGCATCATTGCACGCCCTCGCCGTACACCGTGTTCGGCCAGAAGGGCTCCGGCGAGAGCGGCTATCTCGGCGCGCCCGCGGCCATCGCCAGCGCCGTGAACGACGCGATCAAGCCGCTCGGGATCACGGTCGACAGCCTGCCCATCAAAGCGGCATATCTCGGCGACATGATCGCGGCCGCGCGCGAGGGATCGCGCTAACCGTCGTTGGCAAGCCTGCCGGCAGTTGTTAGGCTGAGCGGTGCCCAAAGCTTGGCACGCCAATAAAATCAAAAATTCCCGGGGAGGGACGCATGACCAGGATGGATCACCGGCCGGTGTGCCGGTTGGCGACGTGTGTTGCCGCGCTTGCGTTCGCGATGCTGACACCGGCGGTTTCGGCCGAGTTCACGATGAAGTTCGGCACCGCGACCTTCAACGACACCCAGCACCAGTACATCAAGTTCTACAAGGAGGCGCTCGAGAAGGCGTCGAACGGCCGGATCGAGGTCGGCATCTATCCGCGCAGCGAGCTCGGCCCGATCCCGCGCATGATCGACGGGCTGCAGCTCGGCACCATCGAGGCCTTCATCGCTCCCACGGACTTTTATGTCGGAGTCGATCCGCGCTTTGGCGTCTACAGCACGCCGATGCTGTTCAGGGACAAGGATCACTCCACCGCAACCGTGTTTGACCCGACGTTGAACGAATATGCGCTCGACGTGGGAACTGTGAAGGGAATCCCGGGGCTCGCCATCTTCGGGACCGGGTCGTCGAACTACGCGGCCAAAAATCCGATCCTGCGGCTGTCGGATTTCAGCGGCAAGAAGCTTCGCGTCAACGCCACGGCGATGGAGCGGGAAAAAATGCGCCGCCTCGGCGCGACCGCGGTGCCGCTGCCGCTGAACGAGGTCCTTCCCTCGCTGCAGCGAGGCGTGATCGACGGCACGATGAGCGGCACGGCGATTTTCGTCGCCTTCAAGTTCAACGATGTCGTCAAGACAATCACGGTGACCAACGACACGATGCTGGTGTCGCTCGCGGTGGTCAGCAAGGTCTGGCTCGACAAGCTGCCGCCGGACCTGCGCAAGATCGTGCTCGACACCGGCCGTGCGATGCAGGTTAAGACCCACGAATGGGAGAAGGAGTTCAGCAAGGGGTTGGACAAGACCTGGGTCGAGATGGGCGGCCAAATCCGTCCGTTGCCGCCTGAAGACCTCGCCAAGATGGCCGAACTGCTCAAGAGCGTCGGCGACGACGTGACCAAGGACCAGCCGGCAGTCCAGGAGATGCTGAAGCGGGTCCGCGCCGTTGCGGCGAAGCACTGAGCGGCTGGCAGGATCGGAGGGCGGCTCTCGTCTGGGGGCCGCCTTCCGCCAATGCTGATCGCCTGGGCATTTTGACAATGACATTCGCCAACGCGGCCCGCTTCGTGTTCCGCGACGTGCCGCGCGCGGCGATCGGGTTGATTCTGCTGCTCGCCATCGGCATCAACTTCGCCAACATCGTCGGCCGCTACGTTTTTCTGGCGCCGCTGGCCTGGGCCGAGGAGGTGCTGAGCTTCCTGATCATCTGGGGCGTCTGCCTCGGCGCTTCGGCGGTGACCTATGACCGCCGGCACCTCGCGATGGACGTGTTCGTCGGCAGCTTTCCGCCCTGGTTCCGCACCCTCCTGGATTGGCTGACGCTCGCCACCATGATCGGATTCTGCGGCTACGCCAGCATCCAGGCCTGGAAGATCGTGGCGATCATGGCGCGGAACGGCCAGGTCAGCATCACCGCCGAAGTGCCGATGTGGGTTCCTTATCTTGGGTTCGTCGTCGGCTTCGCGCTCATCGTGCTGGCTGCCATCGCCGAGACCATCAATCGCGGCCCCAATCAAACGACCGAGTCGCAGCGCGACTCCGTCCTCTAGGGTGCCGGCATGCTGTGGTTGATGCTGTTTCTGCCGATCACGCTGCTGATCCTGGGATTTCCGTTCTTCCTCGTTCTGCTGTCCACCGCGACGCTCGCGATCGTCTGGTTCACCGACGTGCCGGCAACCGCCGTGCTGCAGACCATGTTCGGCAGTATCGGCAACTTCGCGCTGCTAGCGGTGCCGTTCTTCATTCTGGCTGGCGAGCTGATGGCGCGCGGCGGCATGGCGCGGCGGCTGGTCGCCGTCATGATGGCGCTATTCGGCGGATTTCGCGGCAGCACGCCGATCACCACGGTCGGCGCGGCGGCGCTGTACGGCGCCATCTCGGGCTCGACCGCGGCGACCGTTGCAGCACTCGGCCCGCTGTTCTATCCGCAGCTGCGCAAGGCCGGTTACACCGAGAAATTCTCGGTCGGGCTGATCACCTGCACCGGCTTCATCGACAACATCATCCCGCCGTCGATCGCGATGATCCTATTCTGCGCTGCGGCCGAAGAGTCGGTGATTAAGATGTTCGCGGCCGGCATCATTCCCGGACTGGTGCTCGCTTTGCTGATGGCGATTTACATCTACATCTACTCGCTTTCGCAGAACGTGCACGAAGGCCGGCCGTTTCAATGGCGCGCCTTCGGCGTGGCGCTAAAGGAGGGACTCTGGGCGCTTGGCGCACCGGTGCTGATATTCGGCGGCATCTATGGCGGTGTGTTCTCGCCGACCGAGGCCGCCGGCGCCGCCTGCGTCTACATCATGTTCGTGACCATGGCGATCTATCGCGAGATCGGCTGGCGGGACTTCTGGGACGTCTCGGTCAACTCGATGTATCTCACCGCGCAGATTTTTCTGATCGTCGCGGTCGCCGGGATATTCTCCTGGCTGCTCACGACCAGCGGCGTCGCGCGGGCGCCGGTCGACTTCATCGCCCGTTTGCAGGTGCCGCCCTGGGCGGTGCTGCTGGCGATCAACATCTTCCTGCTGATTGTGGGTTGTTTCATCGATACAGCCTCGGCGATCCTGGTGCTCACGCCGCTGCTGCTGCCGATCGCGGTCGCCATCGGCGTCGACCCGATCCATTTCGGCATCATTGTCGTGGTCAATCTGAGCATCGGCACGTTCACGCCGCCGTTCGGGGTCAACATCTTCGTCGCGCAGTCGATCTTCAAGGTGCCGCTGAGCAGCATCTATGCCGGGGTGGTGCCGTTCATCGGCGTCACGGTGTTCGGGCTGATGATCATCACCTACGTGCCCGAGCTGTCGCTGTGGCTGGTCCGGCTGCTCGATTAGATCGCCACGCGCCGCCGCTTGCTGATACCAAGACCCGCCTCCCTGATATGATCTTTTATCCGAAGGAATAGAGCAGACATGATTGTCGATGTTCACGGCCACCTGGTGCCGCCGGCGGCGCTCGATGCAATCCGCAAGGAGCGGGCGCGATTCCCCTCGCTGCGGCTGATCGATGAGGGCGGCGGCCTCGCGCTCGCCTTCGGCAGCGCCAAGCCGAGCCGGCCGATCATGAAGGGCCTGAGCGACGTCGCCGGGCGCCTGGCCTGGATGGACAAGCAGGGCATCGACCGTCATGTGGTGGGAAGCTGGCCGGATTGGTTCGGCAGCGACCTGCCGGCGGCGGAGGGCGAGGCCTGGTGCCGGCTCATCAACGAGATCCAGCTCGCGGCGGCCAAGGCCGAGCCGCGCTTCGTTCCGTTGGCGACGCTGCCGCTGCAGGATGGCGCTCGCGCCGCCGCGGTGCTGAAGGCCGCCATTGCGGCAGGATTTCCCGGCGCCATGATCTCGACGCTGCCGCGCGGCATCGGCAGCGTGCTCGACGCGCCCGATCTCGATCCGTTCTGGAAGGCGGCCGACGACACCGGCGCCTTCGTCTCGATCCATCCGGCGTTCGACGCCGGCGACTCCAGGGTCAACGACTATGGCCTGGCCAACGGGGTGGGCCGGGTCAGCGACGCCGTGGTCGCCTGCGCGCGGCTCGCCATGAGCGGGCACGTCACGCGCTACCGGAACGCGAAGATTTTCGTGCCGCTCGGCGCGGCCGGGCTACCGTTCGTCCTGGGCCGGTTGCAACGAAATCACAGCATTACGCCCGGAACCGCCGACCCGGCCGAGGCGCTTGGGCTGCTCTACACCGATACCATCGTGCACGATCCGAGGGTGCTGCGATTTGTCGTGGAGATGATGGGCGCCGATCGCATTATGCTGGGCTCGGACATGCCGTTTCCGATCGGCGACCACGAACCGGGTCGGATCGTGGCGGCGGCCGGACTGAAGCCCGACCAAATCGCGAGCATCAATGGCGGGCTCGCCGCCAAGCTTTTTCGACTAGGATAACGACGACCCACCAGGGAGGTTAGAAATGACGTCAAACATGATCCGCCGGCTGCCCGGCGTTGCCTTGGCGGCCGTTGCGCTCGGTGCCGTGTCGATCGCCGACGCGCGCGCCCAGGCGGTCGAAAAGCTCACCATCGTCATCTTCTCGCCGCCCTCGCTCGGCGCGCTGCTGCCGCCGGTGATCAAGGCGCAGAAGTTCGATGAGAAGAGCGGGCTCGACATCACCTTCCAGGAACGGCCGCCGGACGCCTATGCCGCGCAGTTCAACTCCGGCGAATTCAAGATCGGCGGCAGCGCTTCGCTGACGACGCTCGGCCTCGCCGACGTGCGCGGCGTGAAGGTGAAGTATCTGTTCAACATCTTCGACTTCTGGGGAACGGTGGTCACCTCGCGCGACAGCGTCAAGACGTTGAAGGACCTCGAAGGCAAGGAGCTCGCCGGTGCGCGCTCGACCACGAACTATCAGATGTACGAGTTCTTCGCCAAGAAGCAGGGCGTCGACGTCTCCAAGATCAAGGTGGTGAACACGGCGCCGCCGGGCCTGATCAGCTACGCGATCGCCGACCGCGCCGACGCGGTGCAGATCTGGGAGCCGGCCTACACCCTGATGCTGGCGAAGAAGTCGAGCATCCGCACGATCGACCTTGGAATCGAAAAGACCTGGAAGGCGTTCGGCGGCGCCACCATTCCCTATCTCGGGGTCGGCGCGCACGCGGAATGGGCCGATGCCAACCCGGCCGCGGTGCAGAAGCTGTATTCAGCCTACAAGGCGGCGGCGGAATGGGTTCAGAAGAATCCCGACGAGGCCGCGCCGCTGCTCGCCAAGGGCGCGCCTCCGGAAGAGCTGAAGGCGGTTGCCGCCATGATCCGCTCGAACGAGCGGCTGGGGATGAAGTTCCTCCCGGCCAGCGCGGTCAAGAAGGACATCGAGGCGGTCTACAAGGCCGGCATGGAGATCAACTATCTGCCAAGCATGCCGTCGGCGGCGTCGATCTACGACAAGCCGCTGAAATAATTACCGCTCGATGTCGCTCAGTCCTCGCGTCACGCAGTTCTTCCAGGCGACCGCCGGCACGCTGGTGCTGGGGGTCGCTTGGCAGATCGCATCCTATTTCTTTCCGCACTATTTGTTCCCGCCCGTGCAGGATATCCTCGCGCGCACCATCCGCATCCTGATCAATTGGCCTGAACTGTCGCAGGTGCTGGAGACCGCGGCGCGGATTTTCGCCGGCCTGCTCGGCGCGTTCGTCCTGGGCGGCCTGGTGGCATTGATCATCGGTCGCTCGCCCAAGATCGAGAGCTACATCACGCCGCTGCTTGTGTTCCTGCAGGGCATCCCGGCGCTGTCGTGGGTGATCATCGCCATCATCTGGTTTCATGGCACCGAGTTTCGCATCCTGTTCATCATGGTGATCACGACGCTGCCGGCCTTCACCTTCCAGATCCTCGACGCCTACCGTTCGATGTCGAAGGATCTGTTCGAGATGACCATGTCGTTCCGGCCTAGCAGCTGGACCCTGT
>CAMDEB010000177.1 GCA_945893085.1 Rhodoplanes serenus
GATCGCGTTCAAGCCCTATCCGTGCGGGACCATGACCCAGCCCTACATCGACTGCGCTCGACGGATCGCGGCGCGCGGGGTGAAGGCGGACGACATCACGGAGATGGTCTGCGATGTCGGCGAAGGCACGGTGCACCGGCTGTGGGAGCCGCTCGCCAGCAAGCAGACGCCGCGCAACGGCTACGCCGGCAAGTTCTCGACGCCGTACTGCATCGCCGCGGGCTTCGTGCGCGGCAACGTGGGCTTGAGCGATTTCAGCGACGCCGCGGTGCACGACCAGGCCGTGGTCGCGCTCGCCGGCAAGGTCCGCTACCGGATCGACCCCGACAATCCCTATCCCAGGAACTACACCGGTCACATCCGCGCCACCTTGCGCGACGGCAGCGTGATCGAGGAGCGACAGCCGCATATCCGCGGCGGCCACCACGAGCCGCTGACCCGGCAGGACATCGAGGACAAGTTCGCGCTCAACGCGCGCCACGGCGGCTATGATGCCGCGCGCACCGCCGCGGCGCTCAAGCTGATCTCAGGATTGTTCAAGGGGCGGATCGATCTCGCCGCGCTGCGGGGTTAGATTGTGATTCGACAATCTCCGCTGTCGTCCCCGCGAAGGCGGGGACCCATAACCACCGGACCTTGTTGGTGGGTCCCCGCCGGCGCGGGGCCGCCAGTGGGAATATCCGGGTGACCCAACCGAACAAGCTGCATTACGCCTGGATCATCGCCGGGGTGACCTTCCTCATCCTGCTGGTGGGAGCGGGGGTCCGTTCCAGTCCCGGCGTTCTCGTGGTCCCGCTGGAAAAGGAATTCGGCTGGTCGCGCGCGACGATCTCGTTCGCGGTCGGCGTCAACATCTGCCTCTACGGCCTGATCGCGCCGTTCGCGGCCGCCACCATGGATCGCTTCGGGCTGCGACGCACTATCATGGTTGCGCTCTGCGCGGTCGGGACCGGCATTGCGATCACGCCGCTGATGACGGAGTCCTGGCAGCTTATCCTGCTGTGGGGCGTGGTCGTCGGTTCGGGCATCGGCTTCACCGCCAATGTGCTCGCCGCCATGATCGCCTCGCGCTGGTTCGTGGCGCGGCGCGGCATGGTGCTCGGCATGCTCACCTCGTCGGTCGCCGCCGGCCAGCTGCTGTTCCTGCCGTCGTTCGCCAGCATTGTGGTGAACTTCGGCTGGCGCGCGATGGCACTGACGATCGCGGGCATCGTGTTCGGCCTGATGCTGCCGCTGGTCGCGATCTTCATGCGCGACCGGCCGGAGCAGATCGGGCTCTCGCCCTATGGCGAGTTGCCGGGCACCAGACTGGCGGCGGCCCCGCCGAAAGAGAATCCGTTCCGCGCATCGTTCCGGGGACTGGCGATCGGGCTGCGGCGGCGCGACTTTTATCTACTGGCGGGAAGCTTCTTCGTCTGCGGCGCCTCGACCAACGGCCTGATCGGCACGCACCTCATACCGGCCTGCATCGACAACGGGATTCCGGAGGTCGCCGCCGCAAGCATGCTGGCATCGATGGCGATCTTCAATTTCATCGGCACGACCGGCTCCGGCTGGCTCAGCGATCGCATCGACTGCCGCGTGCTGCTCTGCGTCTACTACGCGCTGCGCGGCGTCTCGCTGCTGATCCTGCCGTTCTCGTTCGATACGTTCTACGGCCTGGCGCTGTTCACGGCGTTCTATGGATTGGACTGGCTGGCGACGCTGCCGCCGACGGTCCGCCTGACCACCAACGCATTCGGGCGCGAGCAGACCGGCATCATGTACGGCTGGATCACGGCGTCGCACCAGGTCGGCGGCGCGCTGGCGGCCTTCATCGGCGGCGTGCTGCGGGTCGATCTCGGCAGCTATCTGCAAGCCTTCATCATCTCGGGCTTGTTGTGCTTTGTCGCCTCCATCATGGTGCTGTTCATCGGCACCGGCCGGGTCAAGCCGCAGCAAGCCCCCGTCGCAGTCACCGGATAGGGAAACGAACCAGATGGCTTCGGACAAAGAACTCGAAGGCCGCGTCGCGATCGTCACCGGGGCGGGACGCAACATCGGCCGCGGTATCGCGCTGTCGCTGGCGGACGGCGGCGCCGCGGTCGTGGTCAACGCGCGCTCCAACCGCGCCGAGGCCGAGGCGGTGGTGAAGGAGATCGAAGCCAAGGGCGGCCGCGCCTTCTCCGCGATCTGCGACGTGGTCGACGAGGCCGCGGTGAACAAGATGGCTGCCGACACGGTGGCGCGCTTCGGCCGCATCGACATCCTGGTCAACAATGCGGCGCTTCGCGCTGAGAAGGCGCTGGAGCAGATGTCGCTTGCCGAGTGGCGCGAGGTCATCGGCGTGGTGCTCGACGGCGCCTTCATCTGCGTGAAGGCCTGTCTGCCGCATTTGAAAAAGAGCGGGCAGGGTTCGATCGTCAACATCGGCGGCCTCTCCGCGCACACCGGCGCGGCGCACCGGGCGCATGTGGTCGCCGGCAAGTCCGGGCTGGTCGGCTTCACCCGCGCGCTGGCGCACGAGCTTGCCGGCCAGGTCCGCGCCAACACCGTGACGCCGGGCCTGATGCAGGCGCCGCGGCCTGCAGGGCAACCGGAGCCGCAGCATCACTCGTTCAGCAAGCCGCTGGTCGGCCGGCGCGGATTGCCGGAAGACATCGCCGAGATCGTGCGGTTCCTCGCCGGTCCGAAGGCGGCCTACATCACCGGGCAGAATTATCAGCTCAACGGCGGCGCGTATTTGAGCTGATCGGCGTTGCCGCCATGCCGATCCAAGCGGAAGCACCATGATGAGGTGGCCGTTCCCAGCCTGGACCCTGGCCATCGCGGTCATTCTCATCCTGCAGACGACCTCGGCCTATCTCACCAGGATCGTCCCGATCGTCTCTCCGGCGTTCATGGAGGAGTTCGGCTGGAACGGAAGCTGGATCGGATATCTGACGGCCGCCAACACCGTCGGCGCGCTTTTCGTTCTGATGATCGGCACCGCGTTGATCCGGCGAGTCGGCGCGGTCCGTGCATTGCAGGTGAGCCTCCTGATCGGGGCTGCCAGCATCGTCCTGTTTTATTTTCCCTCGTTCGCGGTGGCGCTGTTTGCCAGTTTTCTGATCGGGCTGAGCAACGGCACCGCCACGCCCGCCGGCAGCGAGGTGTTGCAACGGTTCACGCCGGAAGCGAACAGGAACTTCGTGTTCTCGATCAAGCAAGCGGGCGTGCCGCTGGGCGGTGTGGTCGCCGGCCTGACCCTGCCGCCGCTGGTCGATGCGCTGGGCTGGCAGATGGCATTGGTGGTTGCCGCCGCCGCAGCGATCGGCGCGACCTGCGTCATGTGGCCGTTTTGCGCCCGGATCGATGGGCCTCGCATTTGGGCATCGGCGTTCAAGTTCGACGGATTGAGTTCGATCCGGGATCTCGCGTTCCCTGTGCGCAGTCTGTCGCAGGCGCCGGGGCTGCTGCGAATTTCGCTGGTCGGCGCCTTGCTGGCTGTTTCCCAGGCCTGTTGGTTCACCTTCAGCGTGACGTATCTGGTGGTTGAGCTCGGCATGTCGCTGAGCGTGGCGGGGCTGGTGTTCGCGGTGATGCAGGCGACCAGCGTGGTCGGCCGCGTGCTGATGGGATGGATCACCGATCGCCTGGGCTCTCCTCCGGCCACGCTGGCGTTCGCAGCCGTGGCCTCCGCCGCGACCACCGCATTGCTTGGGCTGAGCACCCCGGCTTGGCCGGTGTGGAGCCTTGTGCTGTTGGCCGCTGTCGCCGGCGTGGCTGTCGCCAGTTGGAACGGCGTTCAGATCGCCGAGGTGGCGCGGCGATCGCCCCCGGGACTTGTCGGCGAAACCGCGTCCGGCTCGGTCATCCTGGTTTTCATCAGCCACATGGTGGCACCGGCCGCCTTTGCCGCCTTCGTCGCGGCGACCAACCGCTTCGACTACGCCCTGCTGGCGGCCGCGGGCTGCAGCTTGTTGTGCCTGCCGCTGCTCAAGGGCATCGATCGAGGCGCCGAAAAATCCCGCTGACCAATCGGTGACGGGTGGTGGCGAAACCCCGGAAATGCTAATCCTCACCCCGAGGAACCAATCCAAAAAACGAGGGTGCCATGTACAGCGAGCTCGGCCTTTATATCGACGGCGCGTGGAAGAAGAACGGCGGCGGCAAGGGCGAGGACGTCATCAACCCGGCGACCGAGAAGCCGCTCGCGCACCTGCCGCACGCCAGCACGGCCGATCTCGACGAAGCGCTCGAAGCCGCCAAGAAGGGCTTCGCGGTGTGGCGGGCGACCTCGGCCTACGACCGCGCCAAGATCATGAGCAAGGCCGCGAACCTGATGCGCGAGCGCCATGATGTCATTTCAAAAATCATGGTGCAGGAGCAGGGCAAGGTCTACGTCGAAGCGCGCGGCGAGGTGCTGGTCTCCGCCGACATCATCGACTGGTATGCCGAGGAGGGCCGCCGGTCCTACGGGCGCATCGTGCCGGGCCGCGCCAAGGGCGTGCGCCAGCTCGTGATCCAGGAGCCGGTCGGCGTCGTCGCCGCGTTCACGCCGTGGAACTTCCCGGTGCTGACGCCGGCGCGCAAGGTGGGCGGCGCGCTCGCCGCCGGCTGCTCGCTGATCCTCAAAGCCTCGGAAGAGACGCCGGGCGCCTGCGTCGAGATGGTGAAGTGCTTCGCCGATGCCGGGCTGCCGGCGGGCGTGCTCAACCTGGTGTTCGGCGTTCCCGCGGAAGTCTCCGAGCACCTGCTCGCCAAGGACGCGGTGCGCAAGATTTCCTTCACCGGCTCGATCCCGGTCGGCAAGCACCTGGCCCAGCTCGCGGCCAAGGGCATGAAGCGCACCACCATGGAGCTTGGCGGGCACTCGCCGGTCGTGGTGTTCGGCGACGCCGATCCGGAGAAGGCGGCCGACACCATCGCGGCGTTCAAGTACCGCAACGCCGGCCAGGTCTGCATCTCGCCGACGCGGTTCTATGTGCAGGAGGACGTCTACAAGCGCTTCCTCGCGCGCTTCACCGAATACGCCAACGGCATCAAGCTCGGCGACGGCCTGGAGAAGGGCATCACCATGGGGCCGCTGGCCAACTCGCGCCGGCTCGACGCGATGGACAGTTTCGTCGCCGACGCCAAGAGCTGCGGCGGCAAGATTGCCACCGGCGGCAAGCGGAGCGGCAACCAGGGCTATTTCTACGAGCCGACCGTGATCACCGACGTGCCGGACGATTCCAAGATCATGACCGAGGAGCCGTTCGGCCCGCTGGCGCCGATCGTCACCTTCAAGACCTTCGACGAGGTGGTGGCGCGCGCCAACTCGTTGCCGTTCGGGCTCGCGGCCTATGCGTTCACGACCTCCACCACGACCGCGGCGGCGATCGGCGACGCCATCGAATCCGGCATGGTCGGCGTCAACTCGATCGCGATCTCGACGCCGGAGACGCCGTTCGGCGGGGTGAAGGAATCCGGCCACGGCAGCGAAGGCGGCACGGAGGGGCTGGGGGCGTATCTGGCGACGAAGTTTATTTCGCAGGGGTGAGGATCGTTTCGCGGTCTTACTCCGCCTCATCCTGAGGAGCGCCCGAAGGGCGCGTCTCGAAGGATTGTGGCGAGAAAGTGTGGTCACGTTTACTGAGCCGTTTCGCGGTCTTCGGCTCAACGATCTATCTGTCGCGTCTCAGATTTTGAGGCGTGACATTTCACCTTCAAGAAATTCGAGCGCTGCGAGGGCGACCGCCCCGACAGAACGTTCCTCTCCGCTGGCCGTGGTTACCCCGACCTGAGGCGATCCATCCCAGGGAAATTCACCCCATGGATACTTACCCCAGTCGGATGAGCTTACGGTTATTTGTTCAACAGCCGTTACTTCTGGTTTTCGATGCTTTGTATTGGTGAGATGAACATGTTTTTGAGCATTTGCAACATCGCGGAGCAGTCGGAAATCGGGATTGCGGCTCGCCAGCCGTCCACGATAATGACTATCGCGGTTCTCAATCGGTAACCCTACGACTTCAGATGGAGAGTTGTGAGCACACCAGACGCAGACATGCGCTGCAAGTGCATCGACCATCGCCACGGCGTTGTGAGCATGTCGCACGCTCGCGTGGTTGGTCCTGAGTTCTTCTATGTTAGGACGAACAACCTGCTCTAGGAATTCGCGCGGTGTCATCGGCTCCTGCCCGACCAATTACTGGTCTTGCATTTGTCTCTGGCGTCGGATCGCTGAAATGTACTTGCTATTTTCTACCGCCCTCACACCAACTCCAACCTCAGCTCCCGTCCGACAATCCTCGCTGCCCGCTGCAAGCTCTCGATCGTGGCGCTGCCGTTGTCGGGATCGAGCAGCCGATCGAGTTGGGCGCGGCTCGTGTTCATCAGCTCGGCCATGCGCTTCTTGGTGACGCGCTTCTTTTTCATCTCGGCGGCGAGTTGCCGCGCGATCACTGCCTTGATGGCGGCGGCGGTCACGTCTTCGCGGATGCCGGTTTCATCGAGCCAGCTTTCGAAGGTCGATCCGATATGGGGGTTCTTTTTCTTCCTGGTCATGACGACAGCTCGATTCTCACGGGCATTGAAAAAATGTGTGTACCTAAATTGGTACAGTAGCAGTTTGACTGCGGCAATCAGCATCCTCTTGACATCTCGCATTATGTAGGAATATATTCCAGATATCCTGTTTGTGTAAAACAGGAACGGCGGCCGATGCATCGGCCGTCGAAGTGGAGCGCCGGGAGGCGCCCGTGCCCTACGTCACTGGGCACGCGCGCCCGAAAGCGGCGGGTCCTGGTAACAGGGCTCTGCCGTGGCGCGCGGCGGGCCTGCGTCAATGGCCCGCCGGGTGCGGCGATCCGCACCCGGGCGCTTCTCGGCGCTCCATTCCCCTTGGGGAAACGGAAAAAGGGACACAGGCGTACCCGGCGCCTTAAAAGAATACGGGGGGCGAAGCTTGCCCGATTGCTGGCTGACAATTGAATCGGATTGCCGCGCGGGGCAGAATTCGAATCGCGCGCGCGTTCTGCGCCGCAACGCGAGGAGGACGTCATGGCGAAGGGCGACCAGAAAACCAACAGAGAGAAAAAGAAACCGAAGGCCGACAAGAACAAGAAGCCGAAGCATTTGCCGTTCGGCGGCAAGATGCCGATGGGCGTTTCCCTCGGCAAGAAGTAGCGCTCGTTACTCCGCGCTTTTCCGCGGCAGCGGAAAGTCGGTGCGCTCGTAGAGCTGCCGGATGCCGTCGCCGTCGAAGCGCTCCTCGTTCACCTCGAGGGTGGCGCCGAGCAGCAGTTCGGGGTCGAGCTGTTCGATGGCGAAGCGCACGGCCTCCGCCGCGGAGGGAAAGCGCCGATAGCCCATCGGCCGCTTGGCCTTTCGGCTGCGGCTCGGAAACAGCTCCGCGGGCGCTTTATAGTCGAAACTGCTCATGAGCGAATGTAACACATTCGCCGCGGCCGGGCGCGGTCATTCGACGTTGATTTCATGAGGGGATCGGCTATTCCTCGGCGGCGGATTCGGCCGGCGTCCCATCGGCTTTGAGGAGCGTATCGCGTCATGGCGGAATCCATCGTCAGCCTCGGCCCCACGTCGGAAATCCCGGAAAATTCTGTGAAACGCTTCGAGGTCGGCAACCACGTCCTCGCCGTCTACAACCTCGACGGCACGTTCTACGCCACCGACGACGAATGCACCCACGGCGCCGCGAGCCTCGCCGACGGCATCCTCGACGGCGACGTCATCGAATGCACCTTGCATTTCGGCGCGTTCAACGTCCGCACCGGTGAGGCGGTGCAGCCGCCGTGCTTCACTCCGCTGCGCACCTACAAGGTCGAGGTGAAGGACGGGCAGGTGGTGGTGGATATGGACAAGGAGGCGACGGGCTAATCGGTTGCCTCCTGGCACGCCCGCCACAGTTTCTCCGGCGTCGCGGGCATGTCGATCCTGGCACCGGCGCCGCCCGGAATGGCGTCGGCGATCGCGTTCATCACCGCCGCGATCGCAGCGGTGGTGCCGGCCTCACCGGCGCCCTTGACGCCGAGCGGGTTGGTGGTCGCCGGCACCGGATGGAAACCCTCCTTGAAACTCGGCAGGTCGTGGGCGCGCGGCATGGCGTAGTCCATGAACGAGCCGGTGATGAGCTGGCCGCCGGAATCGTAGACCGTGTTCTCCATGATCGCCTGGCCGAGACCCATGGTGACGGCGCCGTGGGTCTGGCCTTCGACGATCATGCGATCGAGCACGTTGCCGCAGTCGTCCACTGCCGAATAGCTGGCGATGCTGAGCTTGCCGGTCTGCGGGTCGATCTCGACCTCGGCGACGTGGCAGCCGTTCGGGAACGTCAGCGGCGTTTCGGTTTGAAGTTTGGTGTCGAGGCTCTCCGGAATCTCGCCGCGTTTCTTCATCTCGGCGGCCTTGGCGGCGGTGTCGAACAGCGAAATGCGTCGGTCGGTGCCGACGACATTGAATGCGCCGTTCTTGTACTCGATGTCGCTCTCGCCGGCTTCGAGCGCGGACGCGGCAACCTTCTTGCCCTTGGCGAGGATCGCTTCGATGGTCTTCACCATCGAGTGCCCGACCGTCATCGCCGAACGGGAGCCGACCGAGGCGTAGCCCGCAACCTCATGGTTGCTGTCGCCATGGTGATGCTTGATCTGCTGGAACTCGATGCCAAGCCGCTCCGCGACGAGGCGCGGGAAGATGGTCGCATGTCCCTGGCCGGTCGACTGCACGTTGAGAACGAGGTCGAGCGTGTTGCCGCCGGGAAAGTTCACCATCAGGCCTTCGATCGGCGCGCCGCCGGAATGCTCCAGCACGAAGCAGACGCCGAGGCCGCGCAGCAGGCCGCGCTTCTTGGCCTCGCGCTTGCGCGTCTTGAAACCTTCGTAGTCGGCGAGCGCCAGGCCCTTGTCGATGACGGTAGCGAAGTCGCCGCTGTCGTA
>CAMDEB010000178.1 GCA_945893085.1 Rhodoplanes serenus
CGTTGCGCCGCTGCGGCAGGTGGAGGCGGTCGAGGGTGTGATCGAGCATGCCCCCAATCTAGCCACTCGCGCGGCCTTCTCAATATTGCGATTGGCCCCAAGACGCGCCGGGGCTTGCGCACGGCCGGCAGCCGCGTCACATGTTCGGGATCGTGCCCGCCTCGAACATGCCCAAAACCGTGCCCGCCATCGCCGTCGACCGCCTGGTCAAGGTCTACAAGGCCGAACCGGCCGTGGACGGCATCTCCTTTGCGCTCGAGCCCGGCTCGATCACCGCATTGCTGGGTGGCAACGGCGCCGGCAAGACCACCACCATCGCATGCATCATGGGGCTGGTGATGCCGACCTCTGGCCGGGTCGCGGTGCTGGGCGCCGAGATGCCGCGGCAGCGCTACCGCGTGCTGCACCGGATGAACTTCGAGAGCCCCTATGTCGACATGCCGATGCGGCTCACCGTGCGGCAGAATTTGAAAGTTTTCGGCATGCTCTACGGCGTCGAGGACGTCGCCGGGCGCACCCGGGTGTTGGCGGAGGAGCTGGAATTGAAGGAGTTCCTCGACCGGCCGACCGGCAAGCTGTCTTCGGGACAAAAGACGAGAGTGTCGCTTGCGAAATCGCTGTTGAACGAACCCGAAGTCCTGCTGCTCCACGAGCCGACTGCAACGCTCGATCCCGACACCGCCGATTTGGTACGGGCGCGGCTCGAACGCTATCGCGACGAGCGGCGCGCGACGATCCTCTTGGCCTCGCACAACATGGCGGAGGTCGAACGCCTGTGCGAGCGCGTCATCATGATGAAGAAGGGCCGCATCGAGGACGACGACACGCCGGCGAATCTGATCTCGCGCTATGGCCGCAGCAATCTCGAAGAGGTCTTTCTCGACATCGTCCGCGGCCGCGGCGAAGCGCGGGAGGCGGCGCAATGAGCATGGATTCGACCGGCTCGATCGCGATGTCGCCGCGCCGCGTGTTCGCGATGGTGCTGCGCCACTGGTATCTGCTGAAGGCGTCCTGGCCGCGCATTTTCGACCTGATGTACTGGCCGACCGTGCAGATGCTGATGTGGGGCTTCCTGCAGCTCTACCTCGCGCAGAACTCCGGCTTCTTCGCGCAAGCCGGCGGCGCGTTCATCGGCGCCGTGATGCTGTGGGACATTCTGTTCCGGGGTCAGCTCGGGTTTTCGATCTCGTTTCTGGAGGAGATGTATTCCCGCAACATGGGCAACCTGATGATGAGCCCGCTGCGCCCGATGGAGTTCGTGGCGGCGCTGATGATCATGAGCTTCATCCGGCTGGCGATCGGCATGGTGCCGGTGTCGTTTCTGGCGATCGCGTTCTTCGGGTTCAACCTGTGGGGCCTGGGACTCGGGCTCGCCGTGTTCTTCCTCAATCTGTTTCTGACCAGCTGGGCGGTCGCCATCCTGGTCTCGGGTCTGCTGCTGCGCAACGGCCTGGGCGCGGAATCCCTGGCGTGGGGCATCATGTTTCTGTTCCTGCCGCTGACCTGCGTCTACTACCCGGTGGCGGTGCTGCCGACGTGGCTGCAGACGGTCGCCTGGATGCTGCCGCCGACCTACGTGTTTGAGGGCATGCGCGCGCTGGTGATCGACCACGTGTTCCGCGCCGACCTGATGGTGCAGGCGTTCGCGCTGAACGGGGTGCTGTTCGCCGCCGCGGTGGTCGCGTTCCTGAAACTGCTCCAGAGCGCGCGCCGCCAGGGCACCTTGCTGCAGGGCGGCGACTAGCCCGCCATCTCGGCCGGCCGGCCCAAAACCCGCGGAAGGCTTGAATTTTCAGGGGCTAACGTCCGGTTTAGCGCCCTCCTATATATTGGTGACATGTCATCGATTCGTCACTATGCTGCGTCGCAGCAATCGGGTCGGGAGCCCCCAGATATGGCGATTGGAGAATTTGGCGGGGCGCCTGCGGTTGGCGGTCCGGTGTTGTCGTCTGGGCTTTATTGGCTCTACGAGATGGGCCATGCGGCGCTCAATCCGTCGCGCGCGCTGGCCGGTATGACCGGGCTCTATTTCAAGAATCCCCTCAACCCGCTCGCCCATACGCCCTTCGGCAAGACGATCGCGGCGAGCTGTGAGCTGTTCGAACGATCGACGCGCCGCTACGCCAAGCCCGAATGGAACATCGAGGCGACCCTGGTCGGCGGCGAGCGCGCGCCGATCCGCATCTCGACCGTGTGGGAGCGTCCGTTCTGCCGGCTGCTGCATTTCGAGCGCATGTTCTGTCACATGCCGCGCCGGCCGCAGCCGAAGGTGCTCATCGTCGCGCCGATGTCGGGCCACTACGCCACGCTGCTGCGTGGCACGGTCGAGGCGTTCCTGCCCAACCACGACGTCTACATCACCGACTGGGTCGATGCGCGCATGGTGCCGCTGTCGGAGGGTCGGTTCGATCTCGACGATTACATCGACTACATCATCAGCATCCAGCATCGCCTCGGCGGCGAGTGCCACGTCATCGCCGTGTGCCAGCCTTCGGTGCCGGTGCTGGCGGCGACCGCGCTGATGGAAGCGAGCAACGATCCCTACGCGCCGCGCTCCATGACCCTGATGGGCGGGCCGATCGACACCCGCAGCAATCCGACCTCCGTCAATATATTGGCCGAGGAGCGCGGCACCGACTGGTTCCGCCGCAACGTCATCACCAAGGTGCCGTTCCCGCATCCCGGCGTGATGCGGGATGTCTATCCGGGCTTCTTGCAGCTCAACGGCTTCGTCAACATGAACCTCGACCGCCACCTCGACGCGCACAAGGATCTGTTCTTCCACCTGGTGCAGGGCGACGGCGATTCGGCGCAGAAGCACCGCGAGTTCTACGACGAGTATCTCGCGGTGATGGATTTGACCGCGGAATACTATCTGCAGACGGTCGACACCGTGTTCGTGCGTCACGCGCTGCCGAAGGGCGAGATGACGCATCGCGGCCGGCCGATCGATCCGAGCAAGATCCGCAACGCCGCGCTGCTCACCATCGAGGGCGAGAAGGACGACATCTCCGGCGTCGGCCAGACCGAGGCGGCGCACCGGCTCTGCGTCAACATCCCGGCGGAGCGCAAGGCGCACTATCTGCAACTCGGCGTCGGGCACTACGGCGTGTTCAACGGCTCACGCTTCCGCGCCGAGACCGCGCCGCGGATCGCCGATTTCATGCTGACCAACAACGGCCACCGCCAGGCCGCACCGCGAACGCTCAAGGTCGTGGGCTAGCGCCCGGATAGTCCCGACGAAGGCTTTGCGCGCCGGGGAACACGTCGCCTATGATGGCGGGTGAATCGACCTTCACCTGGGGCGAGCCCATCTCGTCGTCATGACCCCTCGCAAACGCACCGGCTGGTGGCTTCCCTTTGTCTCCGACAGGGGCGCTGCGACGCGCGGCGGGTCCACCGCGGGACCGCCCGGCACCGGATTGCGCGCGCTGCTCTATCGCCGTCCGAGCGAACCGCAGTCGATCCAGGTCGTGTTCGAGCGGGCGATCTATCTGGTGCGCGTCCGGCGCCATCGGCAGGCCCGCCGCTACACGCTGCGCATCCATGCGCCGACGCGCGAGGTTGTGCTCACCATGCCGCCGCGTGGCAGCCTGAAGCAGGCCAAGGAGTTCGCGCAGAAGCACGGCGCCTGGATCGCGGCGCGGCTGCACCGCCTGCCGGTCGCATTGCCGTTCGCCGACGGCGCCATGGTGCCGTTGCGCGGGGTCGAACATCGCATCGTGCATCGCCCGGGACGGCGCGGCACGGCGTGGACCGAAACCGGCGAGGGCAATGAACCGCTGCTGTGCGTCGCCGGCGATGCGCCGCATGTCGATCGCCGGGTCGGCGATTTCCTCCGGCGCCAGGCGCGGCACGATCTCGACGCGGCGAGCAGGCGCGCGGCGGAAAAGCTCGGTGTCACCATCAAACGGGTCTCGGTCCGCGACCAGTCGAGCCGCTGGGGCTCGTGTTCGACCACGGGCGTGCTGTCGTATTCCTGGCGTCTCATCCTGGCGCCGCCGTTCGTGCTCGAATATCTCGCCATCCACGAGGTCGCCCATCTCGTGGAGATGAATCACTCGCCGCGCTTCTGGCGGCTGGTGTTGCGGCTTTGTCCCGACGCCGGTCAGGCGAAATCGTGGCTCGACGCCCACGGCACCGATCTGCATCGCTACGGCTTCTCGGACGACGCCGGCAATCAAAACACGCCGGTCACCGCCTGATCTTTATCGGCGGCGTGCATCCCCGTCTTAGAAACCCATCATGATTCGTCCCGGCACATTCGCAATGACGCTGCTGCTCTCGGCCCTGACCGGGATCGGGCCGCTGTCGGTCGATATGTATCTCGCCTCCTGGCCGGAGATCGGGCGGCTGCTGCATGCGTCGCCGGCGCAGGTGCAGCTCACGCTTTCGGTGTTTCTCGTCGGCTTCGGCATCGGCCAGGTGATCTACGGCCCGATTTCCGATCGTCATGGCCGCAAGCCGGTCCTGCTGGCGGCGGTGGCGCTGTTCGTGCTGGCGAGCCTGGTCTGCGCCATGGCGACTTCGATCGAGGTGCTGATCGTGGCGCGCTTTTTCCAGGCGGTCGGCGGCTCGGGCATGGTCGTGCTGCCGCGTGCCATCGCGCGCGATTTGCATGAGGGCGTATTCGTCGCGCGCGAGCTGTCGCGTATGGCGGCGGTGATGGCGCTGACGCCGGTCGTCGCTCCCTTGATCGGCGCGGTGCTGCAGACCTGGTTCGGTTGGCGATCGCAATTCATCTGCCTTACCGGATTCGGATTGGTATCGGCGGCGATGGTGTGGTGGCTGCTGCCGGAAAGCCTGCGGGTTCGCGCACCGGAGCCGGTTTCGCTTATGTCGACGCTGCGCGCCTATGGCAGCTTCGTGCGCAATCGCGCCTTCGTCGCGCATCTGGGCATTGGCACCTGCGCCTTTCTCGGCCTGTTCGCCTGGATCTCCGGCTCCTCGTTCGTGATGCAGGAAATCTATGGCCTATCGGCGTTCGGCTTCGGCGTCGCCTTCGCGATCGGTTCGATCGGCTATCTGATCGGCACGTTTCTCGGTGCGCATCTCGTGGTCCGCATCGGGCTCGACCGCACCATCGGCATAGGCACGCTGGCGCTCGCGGCCGGCGGGCTCGGCATTGTGCTGGCGCTCGCGCTGGGCCTCACCTCGGCGGCTTCGCTGGTGCTGGCGGTGTCGCTGCATCTCGCGGGCATGGGCCTGGTGTTCCCGCTGACGCAAGCCGGCGCGCTGCTGCCGTTTCCGCAGCGGGCGGGCGCGGCGGCGTCGCTGGTCGGTTTTCTGCAGCAAACCTCGGGCGCGGTGATGGGCATCGTCATCGGCCATCTGCTGGGGCAGACCGCGTGGCCGCTGGCTGTCGCCATCGCCACGGTGGGATGCCTGGCCGTGCTGCTCTGGGTGCTGTCGCGCGGCGCCCGCGCCCGCGATTCAAAAACCCGCAGCTAGCGCCGTCCGAACAGGCGGTCGATCAGCCAGTTGTCCATGCTGCCGCCTGCCGATGTCGGCGCGGCCGCCTCCGGTCGTGCAGGCGCAGCCGGTCTCGGTGCTGGCGAATTCCCCGAAGGCCATAGGCCCGCGGTCAAGGGCCCGCTCGATACACCCGGCAAGGCCGCGACCGGGATGCCCTGGTGCGCCGGCCGCATGAACTTGCTCCAGACGTCGACCGGCAATCCGCCGCCGGTGGTCTTGCGCGTCGGCGAAGAGTCGTCGTTGCCCAGCCAGACGCCGGTGACGAGGTGCGCGGTGTAGCCGATGAACCAGGCGTCACGGAAATCCTGGCTGGTGCCGGTCTTGCCGGCGGCCGGCCAGCCGGCAAGCTCCGCCTTGCGCGCGGTGCCGGCGAGCAGCGTCTCCTGCATCATCGTGTTCATCATCGACACGTACCGCGGCTCGACAATGCGTCCGAGATTTTCCGGCGTGCGTGCGTAAAGCATCTTGCCGTCGGCGCCGCGCACCCGCTCGACCACATGCGGTGCGATCGCGAAGCCGCCGTTGGCGAACGGGGCGAACGCGCTCACCATTTCGATCACCGACACCTCCGACGTGCCGAGCGCGATCGATGCGTTGGGCTCCAGTTTGGAGGCGATCCCGAGCCGGTGCGCGGTGCGGACCACCGCGGGCGGGCCGAATTCGAGCGTCAGGCGCACCGCCACGGTGTTGAGCGAATAGGCCAGCGCCTGTTTCAGCGTGACCGGCCCGAAATACTCGCGGCTGTAGTTCTCCGGCTGCCAGCCCTTGACGTTGATCGCGCCATCCTCGCGCACCGTCTCCGGCGTCAGCCCGCGCTCGATCGCGGTGAGGTAGACGAACGGCTTGAACGCCGAGCCCGGCTGGCGCTTGGCGGCGACCGCGCGGTTGAACTGGCTTTCGGCGTAGTTCCTGCCACCGACCAGCGCGCGCACCGCGCCGTCCGGCGACATCGACACCACGGCGCCCTGATGCACGCCGGCCTTGTCGCCGTTGCGGTTCAGCTCATCGACCAGCGCCTTCTCGGCCGCGGCCTGCAGCGCCGGGTCGATCGAGGTCTCGACCACGATGTCCTGCTCGACGCGGCCGACCAGGTCGTTGAGCACGTCCATGATCCAATCGGCGACATAGTTGACCGAGCCCGCGCCGGCGTTCTTCACCGCCTGCGCCGGCTGCATCAGCGCCACCTTCGCCATGTCGTCGGTGACGAACTTCATGTCCGCCATCGCCGCCAGCACGGTCTGCGAGCGCCGCTCGGCGCCGTCCGGATTGCGGCTCGGCGCCAGCCGCGACGGCGAGCGCACGATGCCGGCCAGCACGGCTGCTTCCGCGACGTTGAGCTTCTGCGCCGGCTTGGTGAAATAGCGTTGCGCCGCAGCCTCGATGCCGTAGGCGCCGGCGCCGAAGTACACCCGGTTGAGATAGAGCTCCAAAATCTCGGTCTTGCTGAACTTGCGCTCCAGCCACAGCGCCAGCGCGACCTCCTGCACCTTGCGCGCCAGCGTGCGCTCCTGGGTGAGGAACAGGTTCTTGGCGAGCTGCTGGGTGATGGTCGAGCCGCCCTGCGACACGCCGCGACGCATGACGTTGGCGAGCAGGGCGCGTCCGACGCCGATCGGATCGATACCGTGGTGCGAGTAGAAGCGGCGATCCTCGATCGCGATGAAGGCTTGCGGCACGTAACGCGGCAGGTCCTTGAGCGCGATCGCGGCGCCGCCCATGTCGCCGCGCGTGGCGAGCGGCTTGCCGCCGAGATCGACGATCTGGATCGACGGCGGACGCTTGGGGATTTCCAGCGATTGAATCGGTGGCAGGTGGGCGCCGACCCAGACGGCGGTGCCGATGGTGCCGATCACGCCCCACAGTACGACCACCAGGCCCCAATAGGCGATGCGTCCGATGCCGGTCCGCCAGGCGCCGCCGCCGCGGCGGCCGCGTTTGCGGCGGGGACGGGAGCGCCTTGGCGTGTCCTCGCCGGCGCTGCTGTCGCGGTCGGGGGGCGCGGGCCGCGTCTCCGACGTCGGCGTCACGTCGAACACGGGCTCGCGGCGCGTGCTGGCCTTTCGCCGTCCTCCCATGTCGCGTCCCGCGGATCGGTCTCGGCGGTCGGAGCCGAGAGCCCGCTCACGCTACGGGCCGCAATTTAAGGGGGGGTTAAGTCACATCCCGGCCGGGCCGGACCGTGCCGAGAATGCCAATGCTCCCGCGATCATAATTTGTTAAGGCGGGCGCACCGGATATTTCCAAGCTGTGACAATTTGTGCATCATGGCCGGGCACCGGGAACACCCGGTGGGAACCTGTCTGGGGATTCAAAATGCGCAAGGGCACACTTCTCGTCGCAGTTCTGTTCGCAGCCGTGGCCTCCTCGGCCGCCGACGCCGCCGCTAAGAAGGCAGCGAAGGTGGATCCGGGCCTGGCCGCCCAGGAGACGAGCATGAAGTTCATCGCCGCAGCATGGCAGCCGTGGGCGACCACCTACGCCAAGCCCGCTCCGGCGAAGAAGGTGCGGGTGGCGAAAAAGAAGAAGTAAGGAAAGCTTCTCCTTCAGTCTTCGAAGTATCGGCGTCCGGTCTCACCGGACGCCGTTTTCGTTTCGGCTGCGTCGCAAGGGAAATCGGGCTCGCTCCGGAACGCTATCGTTGTTAGTCTCGCGGCGGGCCATCGAGGCTGGTGCGAGTGCGGAGGGGTGTGATGAGAATCTCAAAAACGTCGGTGCTTTTGATTGCGATGGCGATGGCGGCGGCAGCGCCGGCCGTGGCTGCGGAAAAGAAAGCAAAAAAGGCGACCGCGAAGCCGGCGGCCGCGGCCGCGCAGAAGATCGACTCCAACGAGGCCAGCTGGCGGTTGGTGAAAGGCGCCATGCCGATCGTGCTGCCGTGGTGGTCGATGCCGGTCTACATGAAGGTCGCGGGCGAAGATGCCACCAAGCTCGATGACAGCATGAAGCCGAAGCCGGCGCCGAAGAAGAAGGCCGCCGCGCGGTAAGCCTGTCGCGTCAGCTTGCCGCGGCGGCTTTAACGGGGGCATCGAACAGGCGCAGCAGCGCCTGCTTGATCGCCATCTCGCGCGTCGGCGAGGCGATCTTCGCGCCCAGCAGATCGGTCACATAAAAAACGTCGACCACGCGCTCGCCGAAGGTAGCGACATGCGCCGAGGCGATATTGAGATTGAGCTTCGATAGCGTCGCCGTGAGCTCGTAAAGCAGCCCCGGCCGGTCGAGCCCGGTCACCTCGATCACCGTGTAGCGGTTGGACCACTGGTTGTTGATCGTCACCTCCGGCTCGACCGCGAACGCCTTGATGCGTCCCTTCGGCGCCGCGCGCCGCGCCACGACCTCCGGCAGCTTGAGCGCGCCGCGCAGTGCCTGCTCGATGGTTTCGGCGATGCGCGCCGCGCGCCGCGCC
>CAMDEB010000179.1 GCA_945893085.1 Rhodoplanes serenus
AGCTGCAGCATTGCGCCGACGGCCGTCAGGTGCCCAATGCACGTCTGGCCGTGGTCAGCGGCTATGGCATGGTGCTGTATCGTTATGGCGCCTGTGTCGGCGCCGCGGTCCTGGAGCGCGTGCAATGAAGCCCGGCATCCCGCTTTCCCGCTGCACGGCCTGCAACGCCGGCTTCTATCCCTCGCGGCTGATTTGCCCGCGCTGCGGCAACGCGACCTGGCGCGACGACGAAGTGCACGAGGGCGTGGTCGAGCAGAGCACGATCGTGCATCACGCCGCCGGGCAAAAGGACTGGAAGCCGCGCCACATCGCCAGCATCCGCACGGCGGATGGCCAGATGATCGTTGCGGGGCTCGAAGAGCCATTGCCGGATTCGACACGCGTCGCGCTGTTCGACCGCGACGGGTCGCCGATCGCACGCAAGATGACTGGAGGCTGATCGTCACATTCCAAGCGTCACCGGGAGGAAACAATGGCAAAGCGCAAAGCCGCTGCCGCAGTCTTGTTCGTTCTTTGTTTGTCGATGGCCATTCCGGGCGCCGCGTTGGCGCAGGGCGCGGCCTCATTTCCCAACAAGCCGATCAATCTGATCGTGCCATTCCCGCCCGGCGCGTCAACGGATCTGCTGGCGCGCTATCTGGCGCCGAAGCTGAAGGACGCGCTCGATCAGCCGGTGATCGTGGAAAACCGGCCGGGCGCCGGCAGCACGATCGGCGCCGCCTACGTAGCGAAGTCCGCGCCTGACGGCCATACGCTGCTCGTTGCCAGCAGCTCCGTCATGCAAGGCTACCTGATGCAGAAGAACCCGACCTACGACTCGACGCGCGATTTCGCGCCGCTCGCAGTCGCGTTTGAGCATCCTTTCGTCATTCTCACGGGCACGAGAGCGAACTCCCCGGCTCAGAACATCAAGGACATGATTGCGTACGCGAAGGCCAATCCTGGAAAGCTCAATTTCGCGACACTAGGTGGCTTCGCCGACCTGATGAGCGAAATGATCAAGAAAGACGCCGGGATCGTCATGCAGATCGTTCCCTATCGCGGCGCTGCCGAAGCGACCGTGGGCGTCATCAGAGGCGACTCGGCCATGACGCTCAACGGCTATGCAGCGGTGAAAGGGCAGGTCGACGGGGGACATGCGCGCGTCCTGGCGGTCACCAGCCTGCAGCGCAACGCGGCGATCCCGGACGTACCGACACTTGCGGAGTCCGGCCTTCCCGGATTTGAGCTGACCAACGTTGTCGGCGTCCTGGCGCCAGCGGCCACACCGAAACCCGTGCTTGACAGGCTGAACGCGGAAATCAGCCGCATCCTCAAATCGCCGGAGACCAGGCATTTCATCACCAGCCGCGGCAACGACGCGGTTGATGACACGTCACCCGGCTATTACGCCAACAAGATCAAGCAGGAAACCGAACGGTTCAGCCGGATCATCCAGGAGGTCGGCTACCAGAAACAGTAAGAGCGATGAACTGAGCATGCTCGGGCTTGCATTCCACACGGGAGGAAGCGATGGCGAAGACCAAAGTCGCTAGCATTCTGGTTTCCCTTGGCTTGATGCTTTGTGCTCCGGGAGCCGCATTCGCTCAGGGCGCGGCTTATCCCAGCAAACCGATCAATCTGGTCGTGCCGTTTCCGCCCGGGGCGTCGACCGACCTGGCGGCGCGCTTTCTCGGGCCACGGCTGCAAGAGGCGCTGGGCCAGACCGTGGTGATCGAAAACCGCGCGGGCGCCGGCGGCATCATCGGTTCCACCTATGTGGCGAAGGCGGCTCCCGACGGCCACACGCTGCTGGTCGCGAGCAGCAGCGTCGTCGTCGGTCCGCTTCTGCAACGAACCCCGGCCTACGATCCGAACCGCGATCTGGCGCCGATCGTGATCGCGTTCCAGCATCCGTTCATGCTGGTGGCGAACAAGGACCTGCCCGCCCGCAACGTTCCCGAGCTGGTCGGCTACGCCAAGGCCAACCCGGGCAAGCTGAACTTCGCCACGCTCGGCTCGATCAACGACCTGATGTCCGAGATGTTCAAGCACGCGGCGAAGGTCAACATCGAGCTCGTTCCCTATCGCGGCGCCGCGGAAAATCTGATCGGCGTCATGCGAGGCGACTCGCACCTCCTGTTCACCGGCTGGTCGGTCGTGCAGACCCACGTTGCAGCCGGCACCATCCGAGTCATCGGCGTTGCCAGCTTGCAGCGCAGTCCGCTCACGCCGGACTTGCCGACCCTTGCGGAGCAAGGCTTGGCTGCATTCGAGATTCTCAATGTCATCGGCGTCATGGCACCCGCCGGCACGCCGGAGCCGATCCTGACAAGACTGAATTCGGAGATCGCGCGCATCATGACCTCGCCCGAGGCCAAGCAATTTCTCAACATTCGCGGCAATGAAACGGCAACGGACACGTCGCGCGGGGCCTACGCCGCCTATATCAAGAGGGACACCGAGAAGTTCCGGCAGCTCATCGAGATGACGGGCTTCAAGAGAGAATAGCGAACCGCGCACCGGCGGACTTGCGCCGACCGGCTAGTCGCTCTTGATGTTGGCGGTGCGGATCACGTCGCCCCACTTGGCGATCTCTTCGCGCTGGAACTTGCCGAACTGATCGGCCGTGCTGCCGACCAGGTCGAGACCCAACGAGGCCGCGCGCGCGGCGACATCGGGCTGGCGCAGTGCATTCGCCACCTCCTGCTGCAGGCGGGACACGATCTCGCCGGGCGTGCCCGCGCGCACGACCATGCCGTACCAGTTCACCACCTCGAAGTTCGGCAGCGTCTCTTTCGCCGTCGGCACATTGGGTAGGGTCGCCATCCGCTTCGGCCCGGTGGTCGCGAGCGCGCGCACCCGGCCCGCCTCGATATGCGGCTGCGCGATTGCGAGCGCGTCGAACACGAACTGCACTTGGCCGCTGATCAGATCGGTAAAGGCCGGCGCGCTGCCGCGATAGGGCACATGTGCGGCGCGGACTCCGGCTTGCAGATTCATTAGTTCCCCGGACAGATGCGGCAGGCCGCCGTTGCCGCTCGATCCGAAGAAGACACCCCCGGGCTTCGCCTTCACCAGGTCGATCAACTCCTTGAGCGTCTTCGCCTGCACCGACGGATTCACCACCAGCACGAAATCGAGCGAGGCGACATGCGACAGCGGCATGAACTCGCGCTGCATGTCCATGCCGGGACGGCCGGCGTACAGCACCGGATTGACCGCAAGATTGCCCGTGGTGCCGAACAAGATCGTGTGGCCGTCCGCCTCGGCCTGGGCGACGCCCTGGGTCGCGATCAGTCCGTTCGCGCCTGGGCGGTTCTCCACGATCACCGGCTGACCGAGCCGTTCCGACATTTTCGGCGCCATCAGTCGGGCCAGAATGTCGATCCCGCCGCCGGCCGGAAAGCCGATGACGATCCGGATCGGTCTGGAGGGAAATCCCGCCTGCGCCATCGTCCGGATCGCAAGCACTGGCGCCGTGGCGGCCCCGAGCAAAAATGCGCGCCGTGTGGTGGAAATGGCCATGGCGTTTCTCCCTTGTCCCGGCACCGACGCAGGCACCATTGTAATTTCCCGCATGTTGGGATTATTGATAATGCAAGGTCAAGGCCGGTTCGAACAAGGCCGGCGAGGAGGACACCGTGACACAGACACCGGGCAACGGGCGTGAGGTGCATGTGTACGCCGGCACCGGCGGACATTCCGCCTGGTTCAGCGACGATGCGGGCGAGACCTGGATTCATCCGAACAGCCATTCCGGGATGTATCTGGAGGCCCGCGTCTGGGCGATCGCGAGCCACCCGGCAACACCCGAACGGCTGTTCGCAGGCAGCGACCAGGGTGTTTTCCGCTGGGACGAGCCGACCGCGCGCTGGGCGCACCTGCCCTCATCCATGCAGGACGTTTGGGCCATCGCCGTCGATCCGGCCAACCCGGACACGCTGATCGCGGGCACGCGGCCCGGAGCCTTTTTCCGCTCGACCGACGCGGGCAAGAGTTGGACGAAGCTCAAGGTCGACGGCGTCATCCCAGCCTCCGACGTCAACGCGGGTCCGACGCGCGTCACGCAGATCCTGTTCGATCCGGTGGACGACGGCACGGTCTGGGCCACCATCGAGGTCGGCGGCATCTATCGCAGCAAGGACCGTGGACTGAACTGGGAATTCAAGGACAAGGGTCTGGTTTCCGGCGACGTGCACGGGATCGGCGTGGTGAAGCCACCCGGCGGACACAAAGTTTTGCTTGCGACCACCAATCGCGGCCTGCACCGCAGCGAGGACAACGGCGAGACCTGGGCCTATCAGGAACTGCCCTCGCCGTGGCCATACAGTCGCTCCGTTGTGCCGCGCGCCGACAATTCCGGCGTCGTGTTCCTGACCAACGGCAACGGACCGCCCGGCAACGACGGATTCCTGCTGCGTTCGCGCGACTACGGCAAGACCTGGGAGAACGCCAAGCTGCCGGACCCGATCGAGAGCACGGTCTGGTGTGTCGCCACCAATGCGGCCGATCCGATGCTGATCTTCGTTTGCACCAATCTCGGCGAGCTGTTCCGCTCGACGGACGGCGGCGAGAGCTGGACGCGCCTGCCGCATCTGTTCGGAGAGCTGCGCTCGCTGCATTGGCGCGCACTGCCGGCAGGCACACGGCAGGCTGCCCATTCGGTCACGCGGCCGGTGCAGAAAGCCAAGCAGATGGGATGGGTGGCGGCATGAGCACCGACCGTTCCCCGCTGAAGGTCGGCCTGATGGTGCCGTCGAACAACACGACGATGGAGGTCGAGCTTGCGGCTTGGCTTCCGGCAGGATCGACCGTGACGACGGTGAAGATTCCCCGCGGCAAAGGACTGCTGACCAGGGAAACGCTGCCAGCCTATCGCGACAGTGCGATCGCGCTGGCGCGGCAGCATTTCGCAAGTGGCGGATTCGATCTCATCACCTATGGCTGCACTGCGGCTGGCTTCATCTCCGGGCCGGCCGGCGACGCCGAACTTCAGACCATGCTCACCGAGGCGACGGGACTTCCCGTGGTCACCACCGCGCGCGCCATGGTGAGCGCGCTGCAGCACGACAAGGCGAAGCGAATCGCCGTCGTCACGCCCTACCACGACGCGGTGAACGTGCAGCTCGAGGCGTTCCTCGCCGATGGCGGTATCAGCGTCGCGCGCATGGACACATTCCGCGCACCGGACGTCGTTGCGCTCGGACAAATCACCGCCGAGCAAGTGCGCGATCTGGCGCGGGCGACAATGGGGCCGGATTGCGACGCGCTGTTCATCGGCTGCTCGCAACTGCCGACACGTGGAATCCTCGCCGGCCTGCAAGCGGAGTTCGGACGCCCGGCCTGGTCCTCGATCTGCGCGACCGCGTGGGATGCGGGAAGACTGCCGGTTGCAGCCTGACTGCACTCGGCAGAATACTGCTTCAGACGAGGCGTGCCGCGGCAAAGCCGAAGGACGCGCCCACAATGGGAGGAAAGACCATGCGACGACTGCTTCAATCGGTGATCGGCGCCGTTCTGCTCAGTGCGCTCGCGTCGCAGGTTCAGGCTCAGAAGTTTCCGGACCGCCCGATACGGCTGATCGTGCCATACGCGCCGGCCGGCATCACCGACATCACCGCGCGCATCCTCGCGCCGAAGCTCGGCGAAGAGCTCGGCCAGCAGGTGATCGTGGACAACCGGCCCGGCGGCGCGGCGATGATCGGCTTCGGCCTGGTCGCCAACGCTCCGGCGGATGGCTACACGATCCTGGTCGCGACCACCGCGCTCGCCGCCAATCCGATCCTGTTCAAGAACATCCCCTTCGAGACGCGCAAGGCCTTCGCGCCGATCAGCCTGGTCGGCGTGGTGCCGTGCGTGCTGGTCGTACCGCCCTCGTCGCCGGCGAAAACGATCGCCGAGTTCATCGCGCTGGCGAAAGCCAAACCCGGCGAAATGAACTTCGGTTCCGCCGGCAATGGCACTGACAACCACCTGGCGGCCGAGCAGTTCAATTATCTCACCGGCATCAAGGCGCAGCACGTGACCTATCGCGGCGGCGGACAGGTGATGACCGATCTCATGGCCGGACGCGTCGGCTACGTCTTCTCCACGCTGCCGACGGCGCGGCCGCTCATCCTCGACAACCGGCTGCGCGCGTTGGCGACGACCGGTCAAGCGCGGAGCCCGGCGCTACCTGACGTTCCGACCGTTGCCGAGACGGCGTTGCCGAACTTCTCGTTCTACGCATGGCTCGGACTGCTCGCGCCCGCCGGAACGCCCCCGGCGATCATTGAGCAGATCAACACGGCCGTCTCAGCGGCCCTGCAGCACCCTGAGACGGCGGACAAGCTCCGCACCATCGGCCACGAGATCAGGGGCGGCACGCCGCAAGCGATGGGTGCGCATCTCACCCGTGAGCTGGACCGCTGGGCCGAGCTTGCCAAGCACGTGAAATTCGAGGTCTCGGAGTGAGCGTCGCCACCGGCGCCGTGCTGAAGAGCATCGCCGAGGCGCCCTGGATCGAAAGTCCGGGGGGCACCACGGCGGGGCGCTGTCAAAGGTGCTGGTTGCGGCGGGCGCCGGCGGCTCGCGCCTGGTGGACCACCGCATCTCCTCCTACGCGTCCGGCGCGCATGTCCTGCGGCACGCGCACGACGCCAAGGAGCAGATCTACCATTTCCTTGAAGGCGAAGGGCTGCTGGAGCTCGGCGACGCAAAGCACGTTGTCCGTCCCGGCGACTACGCTTTCATCCCGCCCACGTGCCGCATGCGCTGGAGAACACCGGCCTGCAACGGCTGGTGTTCATGGTGATCACGATCCCGGTCGTGCCCGAGGGCGTGAACTCATAAATGCGCCCGGGCGGACGAGTTATTAAAGTCCGCTTTGCCCCGAAAGCCGGCAGGTCATTGCATCGCAGCGAAATGACGCGATGTGCCACAAGGAGACGTTGCTCCGCGTCATGCCCGATTGGCGGGTAGAAAAAGCTAGGCCGTAAGCGCCGGCACAAGGCCGTGGCGCAGCATGATGTCTTTTACCCTGGCGAGATCCGGCGGGCCGCCTGCATTGACCAGATCGGCCAGCTCTTCGAAGTAAGATGTTCCGATCGAGCCGGGCGTCAGCACCGAGAGCACGCGGGCATGCCCAGGGTGCAGGTTCTGGAATTGATGCACCGCGCCGCGCGGCACGAAGACTGTGTCGCCGGTTTTGACTTCATGAGTAACGCCGTCGACGATCATGGTGAGCGTTCCATCGAGCCCGTACACGATCTCGTCGACGTCGCGGTGATGATGCGGAGCCGGGACTTTAGCCTTTTCCGGTACCGTCATCTCGAACATCATAGCCTTGCCATCGCTTATCTTGTCGTCGACCAGAAATTTCAGCGCCAGCGCACCGATCCGCAGTTCCTTCGCCATGGTTGCCTCCTTTTGGATTTGTCAAATGTCGCCGTCATGCCACGCCGAGATAGTCCAGCTTGCCCAGAGGCAATCCGTTGTGTCGCAGGATCGCGTAGGCTGTGGTCACGTGGAAGTAGAAGTTGGGCAGCACGAAATCGAACAGGTAGCTCTCGCCGTTGAAGTTGAACGTGCGCGTGCCGCCCTTAAATGTGATCGTCCGCGTCTCACTGCCGTCGAACTGCTCGCGCTTGACGCTGTTAAGGAAGTCGACGGTCTTGACGATGCGGGCCTGCAGATCGGCCAGGGTCTTCTCGGTATCGGCGAAGCTGGGCGGCTCGATCCCGGCCAACCGCGCCGCGCATCCTTTGGAGGTGTCGCTCGCGCGCTGGACCTGACCCGCCAGCGTCATCATGTCCGGCGCGAGCCGAGCGTGGACGAGGGATTGCGGATCAGAATGCGTCTCGACTTTTCTCAGAATGGTCGAGAGAATGCTCAGCCCCCGCAATAGCGGCGGAACCGAGGCCTGATACATATGAACGGACATCGGGGTGCCTTTCTGACGGTGAGAACCATACTGAAATCGAGGCGGGATGGAAATTCGATGATCATATGAGGCCATCACGGCGATGAATTTTGCCAGCCTTGATCTCAATCTTCTGCGCGTGCTCGACGCGCTCATGTGCGAGCGCAGCGTCACCCGGGCGGGCGAGCGGATCGGGCTAAGCCAGCCCGCGGTCAGCAACGCGTTGACGCGGCTCCGCCAGATTCTAGGCGACGAATTGTTTGTGCGGCGCGGACCCGAGATGGTGCCGACGCCGCGCGCCGAAGCGATCGGATCGTCGGTGCGCGCGGCTTTAGCGCAGATGGAAGATGCCCTGTCGGCGGACGCCAAGTTCGATCCCGCCGCCGCGGAGCGGACCTTCACGTTCCTCGGCTCCGACATTATTTCCACGCTTGTCATGCCGCTTCTATCGGAGCGGATCGCCGCGCAGGCCCCAGGCATTCGCCTGCGGTTGATCGATCTCGGCGCTGGCGAGATGCAAAAACTTCTACGCGACGATGCAGTCGACATCGCGTTCAATCTGCCCTACGCGATGCCGGAATGGATTTCGCGCCAGTCGGTCTATGCAATCCGCTTTGCCGTCATCGCTTCGCCCCACAATGGTGCGATCCGCTCAGCAGGCATCAAGCCGGGTAGCACCTTGCCGCTGGAGTTGTTCTGCAAGCTTCCGCACGCGATCCGGTCGTCCGACAGCACCATGCGCGGCGTGGTCGACGACGCCTTGCAGAAGCTGGGACATACGCGAAACGTGGTGCTGGCATTGCCCCACTTCCACGCAGTCGCTGCCGCAGTCGCGCGCGGTCACCTGATTGCATCGGTGCCGACGGTCTTTGCCGAAGGCGTGAAGGAGAGCGATCTCGTCATATTTAAGCCACCGCTTGCGATTCAGGCCGGCGAGCTGTGCATGTATTGGCACAAGCGGCACGACCAGAAC
>CAMDEB010000180.1 GCA_945893085.1 Rhodoplanes serenus
GGAAAGCGTGGACGGGCGGCGCCCGCCCTCGCTTCCAACAGGACCAACAAAAGCCGCAGACGATTCAAGATAACTGTCCTTCATGAGGGCCATTCCTTCTCGGTTCCAGTGGACAATGTGGTGTCCAAAGAAACCGGGGCCAGCTCAGCAGGAATCCTACGCCGACTTGGAAAAACGGGTCGAGCTGCGCACCAGCGAACTGGCGCAATCGGTCGGCGAGCTGCGCGCGCTCGGCGAGGTCAGCCAGGCGGTAAACTCAACGCTCGATCTCAAGACCGTGCTGGAAACGATTGTCGCCAAGGTGACGCAGCTTTCCGGCACCGAGGCGGGCGCCATCTACGTCTACGACAAGCTGCTGAAAGAGTATCAGCTCCGCGCCACCTACGGCATGAGCGAGGAGATGATCGCGGCGATCAAGGATCAACACCACGGCATCTCCGACGCCGTGAGTCGACGCATACGTTTTCCCTGGTGTGGGCCCTCACTTGGCTGTTCCTGATCGCGCTGTTTTTCACCATCATCACTGCGACCCTGATCGTGACGCCGCGGGTCCGGCCGAGTACCGCCTCGTTGTTCTGGGGTGCCTGGCCGGCCGCCGGGGAGCGCCTTGAGCAGCACCGTCAGGACGTCACCGAACTGGTGATCGCGGAATACATGCAGAACGTCGCGGCGCTGGCCGGCATCTGCCAGTCCAAGTTCCGCTACGTCAGCTATGCGCAGATCGGGCTCGTGGCGATGATCACATTCCACGTCCTGATTCTCGCAGTCGACAGCCGCACGCCCGCGCCCTGACGCCGGCTGGGCGTCAGTCGTCGATTACCGCGATGGCGTTGATCTCGATCAGATACTCTGGCGACGTCATCTTGGTGATTTCCACCATGGTCGAGGCCGGCGGCGGCGATTTGAAATATTCGCGCCGGACTTTGTGAATTTTCTCGAAGTGCTCCATGTTGCGGATATAGACGTCGACGCGGCAGATATCGTCCATCGTTCCGCCCGCGGCTTCGACCGCCGCCTTGATGTTCTCGCACACCTGCTTGGTCTGCGCCTCGACGTCGCCGATCCCGGCGATGGTGCCGTCCGGCCGGCGCGACGTCATGCCGGAGATGAACACCAGCCGGCCGCGCGCCTCGATCATCGTGGCTTGCGAGAAGTGACCGTTCGGCTTGCTGATCTTGTCGGATTGGATTTGCTTCCGGGGCATTGAATTTCCTTGTCAGGTTGAAGCGCCGTCAGTGGGCGTCGCGCTCGTCGGTGTACCAGTTCGGTTTCTGCGGATAGTGCGGGCCGTCATAGACCTCGACCACGATCGTGTCCTCGTGCGCCACCGCCGGGCCGTGCACGTTGCCTTTGGGATTGCAGTAGAAGCTGCCCGCGGTCAGCACGACTCCGGTGGAAGTGTATTCGTATTTGCCCTGCAGGCAGAACATGAACTGGTTCGACGAATGCAAATGAGGCTCGGGAATTCCAGACCCCTTGGCGAACCGGATCAGCGCGATCGATGCGCCGGTTTCCTCGTTGCGCCACAGCATCTTTTCGGAAATGCCCTTCAGGGATTTCTCCCGCCACGGCAACGATTCGGTCTGGACCAGGATTTCCGCGAGGCTTGGCGCACCCTTCGGCATTTCGACCATCAGTGTCCTCGGTGTTGGATGTGGATGCCGCGATGATAGCCGCGGGTTCGCCGCCGGTCTAATTGTCGAACTTGAGCTTGGCGGTGTCGATGACGTTCTTCCACAGCGCCAGATCGGTTTCGATATGGCGGGTGGTCTCGGTGGGCGTTTTGCCGACCGGCAGGGTGAACATGTTCTTCAGCTTGTCGCGCACGTCGGTGTTGAGAACGATGTGGCGCAGCTCGGCCGCCAGCTTGTCGACGATCGGCTTCGGCGTGCCGGCCGGGACGAAGAAGCCGTTCCAGTTGGTGACGTTGATGTCGATGCCGAGCTCCTTCAGCGTCGGCACGTCGGGCAGGTCTGGCGAGCGCGCCCCCGTTGTGACCGCGAGCGCCCGCAACTTTCCCTCCTTGACCAGGTTGACGATGCCGGGCGGCGTGAAGAACGCCATGCTGGCCGCGCCGGTCATCAATCCGACTGAGCCTTCCGCGGCGCTCCTGAAGGTGATGGCGACGGCCGGCGTGCCGGTCCGCAGCTTGAACAGTTCGGCGGGCAGCGTGAAGCCCGGCGCCGTCGTCGCATAGTTCGACTTGTCGGGATTGGCCTTGGCCCAGGCAACGAGCTCCTGCGGCGTCTTCGCCGGATGGTTCGGCGGCACCAGCAGGATCAGCGGCATCTCGATGGCGATGCTGAGCGGCTCGAAGCTCTTGGCGGCCGAGTAGTTGACCTTGTAGATCAGCGGGCTGATCGCCATCTCGCTGCCGCCGGCGATCAGGATCGTATAGCCGTCGGCCGGCTGGCTGGCGACGAACTCGGTCCCGAGCCGGGCGCCGGCGCCCGGCTTGTTCTCGATCACGATCGGCTGGCCGAGACGCTGTCCGAGCCGTTCGCCGATCACGCGCGCCACCACGTCGGTGCCGCCGCCGGCGGAGTAGGGGACGATGATCTTGATGATGCGGTTCGGATAGCTGTCCGCGGGAGCGGTCTGGGCTTGCGCAGCTGTCGAGACCGCAAGGGCAAAAGTCAGCGCCAGCAGCGTGCCGGCCGAGAAGCGACCGAATGCCATTCGAGTCATGAGAGTCTCCCGTCGTTTGCGCGCTATGGAATGATCAGCAGCTTGCCGGTGGTCTGCCGCCCCTCCAGCGCATTGTGCGCCAGGGCGACCTCGGTGAGGGGATATTTCTTGAACACGTCGCAGCGGATTTTCCCCGTCAGCATCCAGTCGAACAGATCCTTGGTTCGCTCCATGAACTCTTCGCGCGTCGCGACATGGGCGTCGAGCCCGGTGCGCGTCAGGTAGAGCGAGCCTCGCATGACCAGCATCCGCACGTCGAGCGGCGGCACCAGCCCGCTGGCCTCGCCGTACAGGGCCAGGCAGCCGCGCTTGCGCAACGCGTTCATGCTCTTCTCATAGGTGTCCAGGCCGACCGCGTCGTAGACCACGTCGACCCCCTTGCCGTCGGTGAGACGCCTGGCGGCGACGGCAAAGTCCTCGCGGTCGTAGATCAGCACATGGTCGGCCCCGGCCGCGCGCGCGACGGCGGCCTTGGCCTCGCTCGACGTGACGCCGATGACGCGGGCGCCGCGCAGCTTGGCGATCTGCGTCAGCAGCGCGCCCGACCCGCCGGCCGCGGAATGCACCAGACAAGTGTCGCCGGGCTTGAGCGGATAGGTCGAGGTCGCGAGGTAGTGGACGGTGAGGCCCTGGAACAGCACGGTCGCCGCATCCTCGAAGCTCAGCGCGGCGGGCAGCGGCGCCAGCATGGCGACCGGGACGATGGCGTATTGCGCGTAGGAGCCGGCCCCGAAAATCCAGGCGACGCGGTCGCCCGGCGCGATGTCGTCGATGCCTGGGCCGATCGCGCGCACGAAGCCGGCGCCTTCGATGCCGAGCGCCGTGGGCAGCGGCTTCTTGAACAGGCCGCTGCGGATTTGGGTGTCCATGAAGTTGACGCCGGAGGCCTTGACCTCGACCAGCACCTCGTAGGGCCCCGGCGTCGGAATTGGAATGTCGTCGAGCCGCAGCTTCTCGGTTCCGCCGACCTCGTGAACGCGCACAACCTGCATCGGACGCCGCCTGCTCAGATCAGCTTGAATGTGACCGTCTCGATCGGCGCCTGGTAATACGCCTGCCGGAACGTCGCCAGATCGGGGAAGGTGCTGATCGGCAGCCGCCGACGCGTCAGGTGGACGTTGAGCGGGCGGATGACGAACGGATACGGCGTCACCTCGACCGTGCGCGGCTCGAGCGTGGTCAGCGACATTTTCACGGGAGCGGATTTGCTCTCGTCATAGGATATCGGCACCGGCTCGATGAAATCGCCCTTGAGGATGTCCTTGTTGCAAAGCTCGAGCGACAGCAGGTCCCAGGTCTGGAACAGCCTATAGTTGGTGGCGAACTCGGAGGCGTCGTAATTCTTCAGCGCTTGCTGCTGCTTTTCTTCGTTGGAGTTGAGGAAGTCGATGTTGTCGTCGGGGATGTTCTGGGTGTTGTAGAACGTCGGATGCGTCAGCACGCCGTAGCGCCCGCGCTGCAATCCGGTGCGATGCCGGCTCAGCAGCAGGCCGGAATACGGATCGAGATCGGTCATCCAGTCGATCGCCCATTGAAAGGCGCGGCGCTGCACCGGTCCCCAGGGCACCTGCAGGAAGTTCAGCGTTTTGCCGGTTTCCGGATTGATCGACGGCCCGGTTTCGTAGCCGTACCAGCCGCTGTCGTGGAAGGTCGCGGCGCGCACCACGGAGTCGTAGGGGCGGGGCTTGTCGAACTGCGTGTTGCCCCAATGCGCCGCGAGCTGCCCAGAGAGCTTGGCATGATCGGTCTGGCAGATCATCACCAGTGAGCCGTCGGGCTGTTCGCGAACGATCATTTCCGTCCCCCGCAACTATTTTCAGCGGCTGGCCGACGCTAGAGTGATGCCGCCGCCGTTCTTGTTATGCTGCAACAGTATCGGAGATGGGTTCGACCATGGCAACACGCACGAGCGGGCCGCGCCTGCCGCTGATCGATCAGCCTTCCGATCCGCAGGCGGTCGAGGCGTTCGACTCCATCCGCTCGCGGACCGGCCGGATTCTCAACTTGCACCGCATCCTCGGCTACGCGCCCAAGTTGATGAATGCGTCCGGCGAAATGGCGCTCGCGCTCCGCCACGGCACCGCATTGCCGCGCACGCTGATCGAGCTGCTGATCCTTCGCACCGCACAACTGCTACGCTCCGATTATGAATGGCAGCAGCACCATCCCATGGCTTTGGCGTGCGGGCTGACGCAGCCGCAGATCGAGGCCCTTGATCGGTTCGAGCAAAGTCCGCTGTTTTCCGACGCGGAGCAGGCGGCGCTGTCGTTCTGTGAATCCATCGTCAACGGAATCGAAGCGGAGCCGCAGGCTTTCGCCCGCCTGCAGGCCCGCTTCTCGCCACGCGAGATCGTCGAGCTGACGATGGCGGTGTGCCACTACATCGCCACCGCGCGCTTCGTGCAGGCGCTCGGCGTTCCGCTCGAAGGCGGCGCCCAAAAATGACCTCGGCGCCCGGATGACCGGGCGCCGAGATTTGCGGATATGGATCCAGGCTTATGGCGTCGTCGCGCTCAGCGCCTTGATCTCGCTGTAGAGCGCGCGCATTTCGGCCTTGCCCTCGGTGACGGTGTCGCCGACGGTGGCGAGCTTCTGGCCAAGCTCCTTCTGCTCGGCATCGGAGAGGCGGTTGAACTTGCCGCCCTTGGCCTCCCAGCGCTTGCCCAGGCTGTCGTTGAACTCATCGGAGGCCTTGATGACCTTCGCATAGACGCCGCGCGATTCCTTGATGACCGTCGCGCGCAGATCGGCCGGCAGGGTGTCGAGCCACTTCTTGCTTATGCCGCAATAGGAGACGATCAGCGTGTCCTCGATCCGCAGCAGTTCCTTCGATACGGTCTCGAGGTTGAAGTTGACGAAGATCGTCGTGCCGCTGCCCGAGCCGTCGATGGTCTTGTTCTGCAGCGCGGTCAGCATGTCGGCGAGGTTCATCGCCACCGAGGTCACGCCGACTCTCCTGAAGCGCTCGCGCTCGGCGTCGGTGCCGTTGATGCGCATCTTCTTGCCGTTGAAGTCGGCGAGCTTGTGGATCGGGGCGTGGGTCATGTAGCGCACGTCGCCGGTGGCGGCCTGGCCGCAGCCGATGATGCCCTTGGCGTCGAGCACGGTCGCGATTTTTTCCTGGATGCCGGGGTTCGCCAGCACGCGGTTGGCGTGCGCCCGGTCCTTGAACAGGAAGGCGAAGCTGAGCACGCCCATGCGCGGGTCGATGCCCTGGTAGAAGTCGGCCGGCGTGATGAATCCCTCGATGGTGCCGAGCTGCAGTCCCTGGATGGTGGCGGACTGCGTGCCGAGCTGGCCGCGCGGAAAAATCTGCACTTCGATGCGGCCCTTCGAGGCCGGCTCGATCACTTCCTTCATCGCCCGGGCGTAGAAGTGCTCGGTGTCCTCGGCCGACGACAGGCCGATCTTCATCGTGAAGTCCGCGGCACTCGCCAGGCTCGAAATGCCGAACACCAGCCCGAAGGCCAGCGCCGAACTCATCAATTTCGCTTTCATGTCGTTGTCCCTCCCTTGATTATCTGGTCCGCCCTTGAAACGGGTCTTGGGACCGTTCGATGGTGCGTGAAAGCGCGCGTCCGGCCATCAAGTTGACATGGCAACGAATGCGCTCTCCCCCGTGTCGATGGGCTAGCCTATGCCAAGGGTCCGGAGGGCGCAATTGCTCAAGGCCGGCCCGCCGGCTTGCGGCGAGGCGCCGCTTGTTGCCCACGGACAGCACAATTAGACTTTTCAGTCGGGCGCCGCGGTGCATAATCCGGCGCGGGGCGTATGAGGGGGGCGATGGTCATGAGCGAGGTCCACGATTCGCCGCCCGCTCGACCCGTCGCGCCGCAGGCTTCGGTCGCCCGCTTCATTCTGGTGCAAATCCCTCACGTTGTCTGCGGCGTCCTGCTGCTCGCCGCGGTTGCAATCAACGTCGCGAACGTCGTCGGCCGGTACGTTTTCTCCGCACCCGTGCCGTGGGCGGAAGAGGCGCTGATCTACATCATCGTCTGGGGCGTGTTCATCTCGATCGGTTCGATCACCTACCAGGGCCTGCACCTGCGGATGGATCTGCTGGTGCTCGGCGCGAGCAAACAGCTCAAGATGTTTCTCGGCGGATTGACCGCGGTCCTCATTCTGGCCTGTTCGATCTTCGTCATGACTCAGACCAGCAAGATCGTTCAGCTCTATCTCGGCTCCGGCGAAACCAGCATGGGGGCGAAAATCCCGCTCTTCATTCCTCACTCCGCGCTGCTGGTCGGTTTTGCGCTCATGGCCGTGGCGATCGTCATCCGCTTCCGCTCCTATCTCACCGGCAAGTTCGACTGACGTGCTTCACCATCGTCCATACGCCGAGCCGCCACATCGGTAAGAAACGGCCAACGACCCTGGGGAGGGACAGTCTATGGGTTGGGTGATGGTGCTGATGCCGCTGATCCTGCTGCTGGCGGGCATTCCGATTTTTCTGCTGGTGCTGGCGACCTGCATCACGGCGGTCGTGTTCTTTTCCTCGCTGCCCTACGCAATCATTCATCAGGTGCTCTACGACAGCGTGGCCAAGGTGCCGCTGGTTGCGGTGCCGTTCTTCCTGTTCACCGGCGATGTGATGTCGCGCGGCGGCCTGTCGAAGCGCCTGTTGCGCTGGGTCGCATCCATGTTCGGCGGCTTCCGCGGCAGCCTGCCGCTGACCTCGCTCGGCTTCGCCGCGGTCTTTGGCGCCATCTCCGGCGCGACGACCGCGTCGGTTGCGGCTGTCGGCTCGATCACCTATCCGCGCCTGCTCCAGGCTGGCTACAAGGAGCGGTTCGCGTCGGCGCTGATCGTCGCGGAATGCGCGCTCGACAATCTGATCCCGCCCTCGATCGCCTTCATCATCTACGGCATCGCGACCGAGACCTCGGTGGCGCACCTGTTCGCGGCGGGCATCCTGCCGGGCCTGGTTCTCGGCGGGCTGTTTGCGGTCTACATCTACTTGTACTCGATCCGGCAGAACATCGACGTCCGGGGAGGACAATTCACCTGGTCGGAGTTCTTCGCCGCCTCGCGCGAGGGCCTCTGGCCGCTCGGCGCGATCGTCGTCATCTTCGGCGGCATCTATTCGGGCGTCTTTTCGCCGACCGAGGCAGCGGGCGTGTCGTGCGTCTACGCCATGTTCGTCGCGCTGTGCGTCTATCGCGAGGTCACGCTGACCGATCTGTTCCAGATCGCGGCGCGGACGTTCCTGCTGACCGCGATGTTCTTCATCATCGTCGCGGTCGCCGGCATGTTCGGCTGGCTGCTGACCATCAGCGGCGTCGCCGGCAGGCTGTCGGAGGGCATCGCGGCGCTCAACGCGCCGGGCTGGACCATCCTGCTGCTGATGAACTTGTTCCTGCTGTTCGTCGGCTGCTTCCTCGACACCGGCACCGCGCTGATCATCCTGTCGCCGCTGCTGTTGCCGATCGCCAAGCAGCTCGGCGTCGACCCGATCCATTTCGGCGTCATCGTGGTGATGAACCTGACGATCGGGACATTCCATCCGCCCTTTGGGCTGAACATCTTCGTGTTCCAGGCGATGTTCAAGACGCCGTCCCATATCCTCTATCCGGGTCTGATCCCGTTCGTCGTCTTGGCCGTGATCGCGCTCATGATCGTGACCTACGTGCCCTGGCTGTCGCTCGCCCTGCTGCCGTACCTGATCCGATAGCCAAAGTGCGGCATGGCCTTGTCCCGGCTGTTTGCAGCCTTAGACTGGCGCCGGCCTGGCAGTCGCCGGATGATAATGCTCGAACGTGGAGAAGACGACCGATGCCTTTGAGTGAGGACACCAAGACCCGCATCAACAACGCCTGGACCGATGGCGTTCCGTGCCTGCTCGCGACCACGGGCAAGGACGGGCCGAACATCAGCCCGAAGGGCAGCATGCTGGTTTATGACGATCAGCACCTGGCCTATTGGGAGCGCTCGAAAAAGAAGGCGCTGGAGAACCTCGGACACGACCGCCGCGTGATGGTGATGTACGCGAATTTTCCCGCGCAGCTCAAAAAGGAGATGCCCGCGGGCTTCCTGCGCTTCTGGGGCACCGCCGAGCTCTACGAGTCCGGCCCGGTGCGCGAAGCGATCTTCGCCAAGCTCAGCAAGCGCGAGCAGGAGCACAAAGGCGCCGAC
>CAMDEB010000181.1 GCA_945893085.1 Rhodoplanes serenus
CCACGTACCGTCGGCGTGGCTGTCGATGTTCGGCTGGACGCTGATGAGCATCGCCGCGCTCGGCACGCTGGTCTGGCGCCACCCACTCGCCGACGTCGCCGCGAAAGCCGCCGCGCCGATCGGCGCCGCCTTCACGCTGCTTTGCCTCGTCACCGGCTCGCTGTGGGGCCGGCCGATGTGGGGGGCCTATTGGGTGTGGGACGCGCGGCTCACATCGGTGCTGGTGCTGTTCCTGATGTATCTCGGCGTGATCGCGCTGTGGCGCACGGTCGAGGACCCCTCGCGCGCCGCGCGTGCCGCCGCGATCCTGACGCTCGTTGGCGCGCTCAACCTGCCGATCATCAAGTTCTCGGTCGACTGGTGGAACACGCTGCACCAGCCGGCGTCGGTGCTGCGGCTCGCCACGCCGGCGATCCATCCCAGCATTCTCATTCCGCTGCTGGTGATGGCGCTCGGCTTCGTGCTGCTGTTCTTGACCTTGCATCTCGCCGCCATGCGCAACGAGATCCTGCGCCGGCGTATCCGCATGCTGATGCTGATGCAGGCGCAAGCCGCGCCGGGACACTGAACATGGAGCTTGGCCCGCACGCCGCATTCATCGTCGCAGCTTATGGCGCGGCTGCGCTGATCGTCGCCGCGCTGATCGTCTGGGTGCTGCTCGATCATCGCGCGCAGCTGCGCAACCTCGAAGCGCTCGAGCTGCGCGGCGTCTCGCGCCGCTCCGGGCGCGCGACCGAGACCTCCGCATGACCGCCGCCTCGCACGAGCCAAAGCCGGTGCGATCGCGCCGGCTGGCGGTGTTGATCCCGCTGTTGGTGTTCCTGGCGCTGGCGGCTTTGTTTTTCTTCCGGCTCGGCTCCGGCGATCCGTCGAAAATCCCGTCCGCGCTGATCGGCCGGCCGGTGCCGGAAACCACGCTGCCGCCGATCGCCGATCTGCTGCGCGACGGCGCGCCGGTGCCCGGCATCGGGCCCGGCGATTTCTCGGGCGCGGTGTCGCTGGTGAACGTCTGGGCGTCCTGGTGCGTGCCGTGCCACGACGAGGCGCCCCTGCTCCTGAAGATGTCGCAGGACAAACGCTTCCGCATCGTCGGCATCAACTACAAGGACCAGCCCGACAACGCGCGCCGCTTCATCGGCCGCTACGGCAATCCGTTCACCGCGGTCGGCGCCGACGGCAACGGCCGCGCCTCGATCAACTGGGGCGTCTACGGCGTGCCGGAAACCTTCGTGATCGGCCGCGATGGCCGCATCGCCTTCAAGCTGGTCGGGCCGATCACCGCGGAGAACGTGGAGAAAGCGCTGAAGCCGGCGATCGAAAAGGCGCTGGCGAAGTAGCTCCTGTCTCGGACAAGCGACGGCGAAGCCGGGGCGCCGATCCGGGACCCAGGAGAAAAGTGACGCAGCGACAGCGGCGTCACGACAAAGTGCTCGCGAGTCTTGCGCTGGGTCCCGGGTCTCGTTCCGCTTCGCTTCACTCGCCCGGGACACGAGGCGCCGCCGACGAATGTCCGATTGCGACATCGGCTGGCCGCTCACGACCTGTGCCTGAAGTCACACACTGAGCCTATCGCCGTGTGTTAGTTTGAGCCGGTACGACCGCTTTGTCTTGATCCTGGGGAGGCCTGAATGAGACGGCGCGAGTTCGTCACATTGCTCGGCGGCGCCGCGGCGTCACCCGTTCTTTGGCCGCTCACCGCGCGTGCGCAGCAGGCCGTGCGCATGCGGCGGATCGGCATACTGCTCTATTCGAAGCAGGACCAGGCGAGCATCAACCCGTTGCTTCGAGGGCTGGAAGCGCTTGGTTACGTTGACGGAAAGAACGTCACCATCGAGTACCGCGACGCGGGGGGAAAGTCCGAGCGGCTTCCGGAGGCAGCCAATCAACTGGCACGCCTCAATCCAGACGTGATCTTCTCGTTCGGCGGCGAGCAGGCCCCGATCGTCAAGCAAGCGACCGCGACCATTCCGATCGTCGTGGTCGTGAGCACTGATCCAGTCGAAAGCGGCCTCGTGGCGAGCCTCGGGCGTCCCGGAGGGAACATCACCGGCGTCACTTGGGTCCACGATCAGCTGGCTGGAAAGGCAGTCGAGCTGCTCAAGGACACGGTGCCTTCGGTGTCCCGCGTCGCCGTTCTGTGGAATCCGAATCATGCCGATCCCGAGTTTCGAGAGACGCAGCGCGCCTCGCGCGCGTTGGCGGTGCAGCTCCAGTCGATCGAAGTGCGGGAACCCGGCGATTTTGATGGTGCATTCCAGGCCGCGGTGCGCGGGCAGGCGGAGGCCCTTATCGTTTTCGGATCCCGGCTCAAGTCCCTCAACCGGCAGCGGATCGGGGACTTCGCGGCAAAGAATCGGCTCATCCTGGTCGGCGTGCCGAACTGGTTGATGGAAATCGGCGCGCTCATGACTTACGGGCCCCCTGTGCCCGAGTTGTTCCGGCGGTCCTCGACCTACGTGGACAAGATTCTCAAAGGCGCCAAGCCGGCCGACCTGCCGATGCAGCAGCCGACCGCTTTCGAACTGACCATCAACGTCAAGCGCGCAAAAGAGCTCGGCCTCATTGTGCCGCCGACGGTCATTGCGCGCGCGGATAAGGTGATCGAATGAGGTTCGCGACGTCCGTCTGACACGGCCTAGTCTTTCGTCTTTGCGCTCGCGTCATGCTTCGTCATCAGCGGGTACTGCGCCGCCGCGAAGATGAACGTGAGCGGCAGCACGCCGAACACCTTGAACGTCACCCAGGTGTCGGTCGACTGCGTACGCCAGACGATCTCGTTGAGCGCCGCGAGCGCCAGGAAGAACAACGCCCAGCGCACGGTAAGCTTGCGCCAGCCCTCTTCCGTCAGATGGAACATCTGATCGAACACGATCGCCAGCAGCGGCTTGCGGAACACGATGCCGCCGAACAGCGTGGCCGCGAACAGCAGGTAGATGATCGTCGGCTTGAGCTTGATGAAGGTCTCGTTCTGAAAGAACAGCGTCGCGGCGCCGAACACCACGACGACGATGGCCGTGACCAGCGCCATGACCGGCAGCCGCCGCGTCAGGGCATACGAGACCGAGAGCGCCACCAGGATCGCCACCATGAACACCGCGGTGGCGACGAAGATGCCGGCGCGCTCGCCATGCGCGACCGCCTCCGGAATGATCGGCGCGAAATAAGGCTCGAACAGCGCCGGCTTTCCGTTGGCGAAGAAGAACAGCAGCAGCGGCCCGATATCGAGCGCGAGCTTGAGCAGCGGATTGAGCTGGGGTTTTTCGGTCATGGGACGCTATGTAGCCAGATCGCCGCCACTTGTCATGGCCGCGATCTTGGCCGCGCCGGCCGGAACCACGCGCCGGCCCTGACCGCCAGCGCGATCACCGTCCCGAACGCGGCCAGCGCCAGGCCGAGCATCAGAAACACCAGCGTCAGGTTGCCGGTCCAGCGCAGGATCAGCCAGCCGCCGCCGACGGCGATGATCATTCGCAAGACGCCGGCCAGCAGCGGCCATTGCAGCGTGCCCGCGCCCTGCGAGGCGAAATAAAGCGCCATGCCGAGGCCGAAGAAGCCGTAGAACGGGCCGACCACGCGCAGATAGGCGCTGCCGGCCTCGATCATCGCCGGATCGCTGCCGAACAGCGATAGCCACGCGGCCGGGAACAGCGCGGCCGACACGCCGATGATTTCGGTCAAGGCGAACGAGACCCAGCCGCCGATCCAGGCGGCGCGCAGCGCCCGCTCGCGGTTGCCGGCGCCGATATTGGTGCCGACCAGCGCAACCAGCGCGCCGCCGAACCCGAACGACAGCGGCACCAGCATGTATTCGAGCCGGGTGCCGACGCCGTAGCCGGCGATCGCGGCGGCGCCGAACGCCGCGACCAGTCCGGTGGTCAACGCGATCGTCGCGTTGGTCATCAGCGCGATCAGCGAGGCGATCGCGCCGACACGGAAGATGTCGTAGAACAACGGCCAGCGCAGCCGCGTCTGCAGCAGCCTGGGCCGCAGCACGCTTCGTCCCGACCACAGGTAGCCGGCGAAGATCGCGGCGCCAAAGCCGTAGTAGATCAAGAGCGCGATGGCGCCGCCGGCCACGCCCAGCCTGGGAAACGGACCGAAGCCGAAGATCAGGCACGGCGACAGCGGGATCAGTAGCGCCGCGCCGGCGATGGTCACCACGGCCGGGACCTTGGTGTTGCCGGTGCCGCGGATGATGTTGGCCAGCACGTTGAAGGTCCAGATCAGGATCACGCCGGCGAACAGGATGTTGGAATAGGTCAACGCGATGTCGAGCGCCGCGCCGCTGCCGCCGAGCGCTCCGTAGAGCCAGGGTCCGCCCGCGATCACCGCAACCGAGAAGAACACAGCGAACATCGCGCCGATCACCAGCGCGTGGAGCACGATGGCGTCGGCGTCGTCGCGGCGGCCGGACCCGAGCGCGCGCGCAATGGCCGAGGAGATGCCGCCGCCCATCGCGCCGCTCGACATCATCTGCATCAGCATCAGCCCGGGAAACACCAGCGACACGCCGGCTAGCGCGTCGGTGCCGAGCTTGCCCATGAAATAGATGTCGATCAGCCCGATCGAGCCTTGGATCGTCGTCGTGACCACGTTCGGAATCGCCAGCCGCAGCAGCGTCGGCAGGATCGGTGCCTCGAGCAGGATTTTCGTTCGTGGGTCCAAAAGAAGCACTCAATTCCTGCGATCGTCATGGCCGGGCTCGTCCCGGCCATCCATGTCTTGGATACAAAGCAAGACGTGGATGCCCGGCACAAGGCCGGGCATGACGGATTATGTCTCGATCCCCGCGATCGCCTTGGCAAAATCCTTGGCCGAGAACGGCGCCAGGTCGTCGACGCCCTCGCCGACACCGATGAAATGGATCGGCAGCGCGAACCGCTCGGCGATGGCAACCAGAATGCCGCCTCGCGCGGTGCCGTCGAGCTTTGTCATAACGAGGCCGGTGACGCCCGCGGTCTTCAGAAACACCTCGACCTGCGACAGCGCGTTCTGGCCGACGGTGGCGTCGAGCACCAGCAGCACCGCATGCGGCGCGCTGGCGTCCACCTTCTTGATGACGCGCACGACCTTCTGCAACTCGTCCATCAGCTCGGCGCGATTCTGCAGGCGGCCGGCGGTGTCGACGATCAGCACGTCGGCAGCTTGCGCTTTCGCCGCCGTCACCGCATCGAACACCAGCCCTGCCGGATCGGCGCCCTGCTCGCCGGCGATCACCTTGGCGCCGGTGCGCGTGCCCCAGATCTTGAGCTGCTCGATCGCCGCGGCGCGGAACGTGTCGCCGGCCGCGAGCATCACCTGGCGGCCCTCGATGGCGAACTTCGCGGCCAGCTTGCCGATGGTCGTGGTCTTGCCCGAGCCGTTGACGCCGATCACCAAAAGGACGAACGGCTTCGCGGCGCTCAGCACCAACGGCTTCGCCACCGGCAGCAGGATTTTCTCGACCTCGGCGGCGAGCACCGCCTTCACCTCGTCGGAAGAAATCGCCTTGTCGTAGCGGCCCTGGCCGAGCGCTTCGGCGACGCGGCCCGCGGTGCCGACGCCGAGATCGGCGCGGATCAGCACCTCCTCGATGTCCTCGACCATGGCGGCATCGAGCTTGCGCTTGCTGACCAGGTCGGTGAGCGCGGTGCCGAGCGACGCCGAGGTGCGCTTGAGCCCGCCGGTGAGGCGCTGCCACCAATTCTTTGGCTTTTCGTCCATCAGGCCTCGCCGCAACCACAGACCGTCACCCCCGGGCTTGACCCGGGGGTCCATCTGCGCACGTAACAGCAGCATCCTTCACGGAAGATGGATTGCCGGGTCAAGCCCGGCAATGACAGTGGTGAAAATGACACCGGAAGAGATGGTGAGCCGCCTGCTCTACCGCGACGGGCTGATGTTGATCATCGACAAGCCCGCCGGCCTCTCCGTGCACAAAGGGCCGAAGGGCGGGCCAAGCCTGGAGGACTATTTCGACGCGCTGCGCTTCGGCCTGCCGCGGATGCCCTCGCTCGCGCACCGGCTCGACAAGGAAACCTCCGGCTGCCTGGTGCTCGGACGGCATCGCAAGGCGCTCGCCAACCTGGGCGACCTGTTCCGCTACAACAAGGTCGGCAAGACCTACTGGGCGGTGGTCGAGGGCGGGCCGGAGGCCGAGCAGGGCCGCATCGACCTGCCGCTCGGCAAGCTCGACGACAGCCGCGGCTGGTGGATGAAGCACGATCCGGCGGGGCTGCCGTCGGAGACGGTGTGGACGGTGATGGGGCGCTGCGAGATTTCGCCTGATGCCGCGAAACCTCCGAGCGAAACCGGTCGTACCCCCAGCGTCCCCTCTCCCGCTTGCGGGGGAGGGACAGGGAGGGGGAACGCGGCAAGCGCGGGGGCTCATTCAGACCCCCTCCCCACCCCTCCCCCGCAAGCGGGGGAGGGAGCAGACCGAGCAAGCGGCGAGAGTAAAATCCGAAAACTCACCTGGCTGGCGCTGGAGCCGATCACCGGCCGGACCCACCAGCTCCGGGTGCATTGCGCGGCGATGGGCTGGCCGATCCTCGGCGACGACATCTACGGCAATACCCCGCGCAAGGGCGGACCGGGGCTGCACCTGCTGGCGCGCGAGATCGTGGTGCCGCTCTACAAGAACAAGCCGCCGATCAAGGTCACCGCGCCGGTGCCGGCGCATATGGCGGAGCGGCTGAAGGCGTGCGGATGGGAGGGCGAGAAAGCGCACCCCACTCTCGTGTCCCGGACCAGCGAGCGCGAAGCGATCGCGCCGATCCGGGACCCAGGGCCACAATAACCGCCTCGCAGCCTCGCTTGCTTTCTTGCTCTGGGTCCCGGGTCTCGCTCCGCTCGCCCGGGACACGAGACCTCAGTAAATCGTCGCCTTCAGCCGCTCCGGCGCGGCCTTGTCGTGTTCCGGACCGCCCAGCTTGCCGCCGGTGATCTCGGCCAGGATTTTTCCTGCCGTCGGCAAAGTCGCACGTTCGACCTGCGTCTTCGGGTCCCACAGCTTCGAGCGCACGATCGCCTTGGCGCACTGGTAGAACACCCGGTCGACCGCGATCAGCAGCCCCGAGCGCGGCGCCTTGCCCTGCATGGTGAAACTCGCGCACAGCTCGGGATCGGTCGAGATCGTGGCGCGGCCCATGATGCGCAGCGTCTCGCTGACGCCGGGAATCAGGAACAGCAGCGCGACGCGCGGGTCGTGGATCAGATTGCGCAGGCTGTCGATGCGGTTGTTGCCGCGGCGGTCGGGCACCGCGATGGTCTTGTCGTCGAGCACACGCACGAAGCCATTCGGGTCGCCGCGCGGCGAGCAGTCGAGCCCATCGGGGCCATTGGTCGCCAGCGCGAAGAACGGCGAGGCCGCGATCAGCTCGCGATAGGCCATGTTGACGTGGTCGATCTCTTTGGTCAGCGCCGGCGGATAGGGCGCCTCCTCGTAGAGCGCTTCGAGCTGCGCCATCGTCGCGATGGTGTGGCCGTTTCCGTTGGACGTCATAGGCGTCTCCCGATTCCCTGAAACGATCCTACCCGGTCGGACGCCGCGATTGAATGGCCTTCGCGAACCCCCGATAATCAGATCAACAACCGGGAGGACACGCGATGAACTCATGGTTCTCGGGACGTCGGGCCTTGTTGGCCCTCGCGATGAGCGCATTCGCCGGCGCCGCCGCCGCGCAGGACTACCCGACCCGCTCGGTGCGGATGATCGTGCCCTATGGGGCGGGCGGCGCCTCCGACGTCATGGCGCGCTATCTCGGCCAGAAGCTGGGCGAGGTGCTGGGCCAGTCGGTGGTGGTCGAGAACCAGGCCGGCGCCGCCGGCACCGCCGCCTATATCGCCGTCGCCAAGGCCCAGCCCGACGGCTACACGCTCGGCTACGCCACGTCGTCGCTGGCGATCAATTCGGTTCTCAAGCCCAAGCTCGGCTACGACCCGCTCCGCGATTTCGTCCCGATCTCGAACTTCGTCGAGATTCAAAACGTGCTGATCGTACCGGCATCCTCGCCGGCAAAATCGGTCGCCGAGCTGGTGGCGCTCGCCAAGCGGCGTCCGGGCGAGCTCAACTACGTGACGCTCGGTCCCGGCTCGACGCCGCATCTGTCGGCGGAGCTGTTCAGCTCGGCGGCTGGCATCAAGGTGCAGCAGGTGCCCTACAAGCTGACGACCCAGGCCTACACCGACCTGATCGAAAACCGCGTCCAGTTCTGGATCGCCTCGATGCCGAGCACGCTGCCGCACGTGCAATCGGGCAAGGTGCGCGCGCTGGCGGTGGCCAGCACCAAGCGCTCGGCGGCCTACCCGGACGTGCCGACCTTCATCGAGTCCGGGGTGCAGGCGGAATCGACATTCTGGCAGGGCCTGTTCGCACCGGCCGGCACGCCACTCGCGATCACGACAAAAATCAATGCGGCGGTCCGGCAGATCATCGCGCAGCCGGACACCAAGGCGTTCTACGGCAAGCTCGGCGCCGAACTCGGCGCCAGCACGCCGGAGGAGCTCGCCGCCGTGCTGCGCCAGGAAATCGAGAAGTGGTCGAAGATTTCCAAGGCCATCGGCCTGGCAACGGAGTAGCGCGTCAGGCCGCCAGCAGACGCCGGCCGTCGTGGCCGGCGATGTCAACGTCGAGCATCAGTCCGCGCTCGACCGGCACGTTCAGCCGCACCGGCGTGAACTGCGCGGTGCGGCCGATGCCGCCGGCTTCGGTCAGCACGCGGCGGCGCGCGCCCACTTCACCATTGAGATGACGCGCCAGCGCCTCGGCACCCTTCGCGCGCAGGCGTTGCGCGCGGTCCTTGACGATGCCGTGCGCGACCTGCGGC
>CAMDEB010000182.1 GCA_945893085.1 Rhodoplanes serenus
GGTGGCAAGGCTTGTCCTATGGAAAGCGTGGACGGGCGGCGCCCGCCCTCGCTTCCAACAGGACCAACAAAAGCCGCAGACGATTCAAGATAACTGTCCTTCATGAGGGCCATTCCTTCTCGGTTCCAGTGGACAATGTGGTGTCCAACGAAACCGGGGCCAGCTCAAAACGAGGAGTTGGAGAAGCAGGGCAAGCTGCTTGCGGGCAGCCGGGTGGAGATCGCCAGGGTCGGCTTCACCGTCTTCGTGAAGAAAGGCGCACCCAAGCCCGACCTGGGCTCGGTGGACGCGCTGAAGCGCGCGCTGCTGGCGGCAAAGTCGATCGCTCTTGGCGACCCGGCCAGCGGCGGCGGAGCCGGTGTGTACACGGCCGGCTTGATGCAACGCTTGGGGCTTTCGGAGGAAATCAAGGCAAAGACCAGGCTGGTGCGGTCCGGCACCGAGGTTGCAGAGGCGGTAGCGAAAGGCGAGACCGAGATCGGAATCGGGGTGGCGAGCGATGCGTCGATCGTTCCCGGTCTCGAGTCCATCCCGCTGCCGACCGAAGTCCAGAGCTACTCTTTGTATGTGGCCGGGATCAACTCGGGCAGCAAGCAGGCTGACGCGGCCAAGGCGCTGATCGCGTTCCTGACCTCGCCCGCGGTCAAGCAGGCCTTGACGGCCAAAGGCTTCGAGCCGCGATAACCCGCGCGGACTCCACTACGGCCCAATTTCGGCGACGAAACCCGGCCATGTTTATGCGCCCACAAACATGGTCGGCTTCGATTTGTGCTTGCCTACGCGCGTTATTTCTCTGCGGAAGCGAGCGTTGCGCCATTGGCACTACGCGGACCCACCGGAATGTCTGCTACGTGGTCGCTATCAGGTGAAACGCGGACCTTGAGCAAGCCGCGTTTAACGAGTCCGACTTATGAATACACGACCTGGTCTCTAACAAGTCACAACAGTCGTCTGACCGCCGCATCCAGGATCAGCGCGGCGAACAGGGTCAGTCCGGCGTCACGGTTCGACTTGAACAGCCGCAGGCAGAGCGCTGGATCGGCAATATCGATCCGGCAAATCTGCCAGGCGAGATGCGCGGCGAATGCCGTGAGCCCCAGCGCGAACACGACGCCCGCACCCGCGGTAACACCGGCGAGCCCGATCAGGACCACGGCGGCGGTGGAAAATACCGCAAGCGCCGGCTTGGTGTTCTCCCCGAACAACAACGCGGTGGATTTGAGCCCAAGCAACGCGTCGTCCTCGCGGTCCTGGTGCGCGTAGATCGTATCATAGTGGATCACCCAGGCGATCGAGCCGGCGTAGAGCAGGTAGGCCGGCAGATCGAGCCGGCCGAACGCCGCGGCCCAGCCCATCAATGCGCCCCACGAGAACGCGAGGCCGAGAAAAATCTGCGGCCAATAGGTGAAGCGCTTCATGAACGGATAAATCGCGACCACGGCAAGCGAGGCGATGCCGGCGGCAATCGCAAAACTCTTGAACTGCACCAGCACAAGCAGTCCGACCAGCGCCTGCGCCACCAGGAAGATGCCCGCCGCCTTCGGGCTCACCTGTCCGGACGGAATCGGGCGCGAGCGCGTGCGCTCGACGCGGGCGTCGATGTCGCGATCGACCAGATCGTTCCAGGTGCAGCCGGCGCCGCGCATGACGATCGCGCCGATCAGGAACAGCAGGACATGCCACGGATTGGGCCCCCACCAGCCGGCCAGAATGGCGGCGAGCGCCGCGGACCACCAACAGGGCAAGAGCAGGAGCCACCAGCCGATCGGCCGGTCGAGACGGGTCAGCCTGAGATAGGGGCGAAGCCAGGCCGGCGCGCCGGTGTCGACCCAGTTGCCAGTCGCGTCCGCGACGGGTCCGGGGACCTGGCTCATCGACTGAGCGGACTGCCGGTCAGCGTGTCGAACGTGCCGCGCCCCGGTTTGGTATTCGCATCGGGCAGCAGCGGCCCGCTGAGCGCATCGCTCAAGCTCGGCGCGCGCGGACCCGCGGCGGGGCCGGTGGCACAGACCTGGTTGCGGATCTGCACGGTCTTGCTGTGATTGCCCCTGACCTGCTTGACCACATCCGGTGGCACGCCGCACGCCGTCTGATTGGTCACCAGGAACTTGACCATCTTGGCCTCCTCGGCGGCGAACTTCTGGAACAGCGGACATACCTCCTCGCGGGAGGCCTTGCGCTCGCCGGCGGTTTTGATCGCCATGGCGCTCCGCTCGGTCTCCTGGCGGATCGCCGGGAATGTTTCGCAGATGGCGGGAGGCCCACCGCCGGGCGGCGGAAACGGACCGGCTTGCCGAGCGGGCGCGCCGGATTGCCCCGGCACCGACGGGAACGGGCTGGGCTGGGCCTGGCTGGGCTGACTTGAGCGACCCTGACCCGGAGGCGGGGGAAACGGGTTGCCCTGGCCGGGCGGCGGCGGGAACGGGTTCGCCTGGCTCCCACCCTGCCCCGGAGGCGGCGGAAACTGCGCCACGGCCTGGGACAGGCCGGCGAGCACCAGCACCGACGCAACCGCCAGAACGCGCTGAAGGGTCACGCGCTGAAACCTCATGGGTCTTCGTCTCCCGGTCCGCGAAGCACCACCGTCGCGACTCTCCCATAACAAGCTCTGAAATCGGGCGATAGGGCGGCAAGTGGGCGCGCGCCACTTTGTCCGGGCGTGCTCTGGCGTCGCAGCGCCGGGACGGGTAAGGCCAGTTGGCCCTGGAGAGTCGCACCCATGACGCGCAAGGACATGGCGCGCGCCGATTTCCGCAGCCCTCGCCTCCATGTCGAGGATGCGCTCGCGGCTGACGCAACGATCGCGCTCGGCAAGCCGCAGGCGCACTACCTTCGCAACGTGCTGCGCCTCGAAGCCGGCGATCCGGTGCTGGTGTTCAACGGCCGCGATGGCGAGTGGCGCGCGACGATTGCCGGGACCAGCAAGCGTCCGGCGCTCACCGTGACAGAACAGACCCGCGAACAGACCGCACCGCTCGACCTCCATTATCTGTTCGCGCCGCTCAAGCATGAGCGTCTCGACTACATGGTGCAGAAGGCGGTGGAGATGGGGGTCTCGCGGCTGCAGCCGGTCCTTACGCGCCACGTGCAGATGCATCGCGTCAATCTCGACCGGATGCGCGCCAACGCCATCGAGGCCGCCGAGCAGTGCGGCATCCTCAACCTTCCGGCGATCGGCGAGCCGCGCCCATTCGACGATGTCATCGCCGCCCGCAAGCCGGAGCGGCTGCTGGTGTTCTGCGACGAGGGCGCCGAGGTCAAGGATCCGATCGCGGCGCTCGCCGCGGCGCGCGCCAAACCCAGCGCCGTGGTGCCGGTCGCCGCGGCGGAAGGCGGGCAGCCGATCGCGGTGCTGGTCGGTCCGGAGGGCGGCTTTGCCGAGGAGGAGCGGGCGGCGCTATTGAAGCTGCCGAACCTGGTGCGGCTGTCGCTCGGGCCGCGCATCTTGCGAGCGGACACCGCGGCGGTCGCGGCCTTGGCGCTGGTGCAGGCGGTGCTCGGCGACTGGAAATGATCAGCGCGCCGACGCCGGCAGCGCGGGACGCAGCACAAGCGCCAGCGGCAGCGTCAGCAGGCACATGATCGCCACCACCACCAGCGCGGTCGGCACGTCCACCGCGTCGCCGAGCAGGCCGTAGATCGCCGGTGCGATCGCGCCCGCGCCAATGGTGCCGGTGTAGAAGATGCTGAAGGCGCGTGCGCGCCTCGCCGGCTCGACCAGTTCGGGCACCGAGCCGTACAGCACCGACGAGGTGCCGTTCAGGGCGATGCCAATGATCGGCAGGATAACCAGCGCGGCCTCCAGTGGTATTTCGCGATATTGAATTATTACGCCTGACAAATTTCCAATATTTACTATTGCATTCCAATCGAGCGGCAGCGGCAGCAGCGCCAGCACGCCCAAGGTGGTCAGCCCTTCGGTCAGGCAGACGGTCGCGATCACGCCGATCCGCGCGCCGATGAAGGCGCAGACCAGCTTGCCCGCGGCGCCGCCGGCGAACACCAAGGTCAGCGCGAGACCTACCGTCGGCAGGCTCGCGCCCTTCGCCAGCAGCACGAACGGCAGGAAGGTGAGGAACGCCATGCGGGTGGCGCTGTCGAGCATGCCGATCGAGAGCAGAACGGGGAAGCCGAAGCGCGTCCGGGCGCCGGCGGCTTCCACGCCGGGATCGATATCTTTTTTCGCCGGCGCGATCACCGGCTCGTCGGGAAACCGCGGCGCCAAGAGGAAGATCGCGGCGGCCGCGACGAACCCCAACCCGCCGAGGATGGCGAGCGTCGGCTGCCACGGCATCACCACCAGCATGATCGAAGCGAGAGCCGGCAAGGTCATCTTGCCGATGTCGCCGGCGAAGTTGTAGGTGCCGAGCGCCTTCATCGAGCGCGGACCGGCGAACGCGCGCGCCACCAGCGCCGACGCCAGCGGATGTTGCGTGCTGGCGCCGGCGCCGCCGATCAGCAGCGCGATCACCAGCGTAACGAAGCCGACGCTCGCTCCGGCGACCAGATAGCCGAGGCCCGCCAGCGCGGTGCCCAAGGCGAGCACCAGCGGCACGCCGAGCCGCTCCGACAGCAGGCCCGATGGAATTTGCAAGGCCGCCATGGTGCCGGCGAAGCAGGTGCGTAGCAGCCCAAGCGCCGCATAGCCGAGGCCGAACTCCGCCTGCCAGACCGGCAGCATGACGTAGATTAGGTCGGTGTAGCCGTCGTGCAGCGCATGCGCGCCAGTGGCGACGCCGATGGCGCGGCGCTCGGCCGCCTTGGTGGCGACGGCGCCCGGCGCCGGTTGATCGACGACGACCGTCATGCCGTGGCTTCCGCCCGGCGCTCGACGAAGACGACGCTGACGAAGGAGATCACCGGCTCGCCCTTCTGGTTCACCCCGGTATTGCGCAGCGATATTAAACCCCAGCCGGGCCGGCTGTTGGAAGCGCGGGTTTCGACCACCTCGACGGCATAAGTGACGGTGTCGCCGACATAGACCGGCTTGAGCCACTTCAGCTCGCGGAAGCCGGGCGAGGGTCCGAGCGCCGCCACGCCCTCGCCGCGCGCACGCCGGCCCTCGTCCTCGCGGCGCAAGTGCTCGACCATGAGCCGCATCCAGACCGACGCGGTGTGCCAGCCCGACGCGCACAGCGCGCCGAAATGCGAGCGCGCCGCCGCCGCCTCGTCCATGTGAAAGGCCTGGGGATCGAAGCGCACGGCGAAACGCTTGATCTCCTCGGTACCGAAAGTGTGGCTGCCGACCTCGAATTTTTCGCCAACCTGGATGTCCTCGAAGAACTTCATGCGGCGGCGCTCCCGCCGCGCCGGCCCATCATCAGCGAGGTGATCAAGGTCATCGCGCGCTCGCCCGCGGCGTCGAGCAGCTCGAAGCGGAACCGGACGAAGCCCATGTCGGGCCAGCTGTTGGAGACCCGCGTCTCCAGCACCGTCGTGCGCAGGGTGAGCCGGTCGCCAGGCCGGATCGGCCGCAGCCAGCGCACCTCCTCGACCCCCGGCGCACCCATCGAGCTGGAGTCCAGCAGGAAGCCGTCGGTGCACATCCGCATCAGGATGCAGCAGCCATGCCATCCCGATGCGCTCAAGCCGCCGAGCATGGTGGCGCGGGCGGCCTCGTCGTCGAGATGCATGGGCTGAGGATCGAACTCGGCCGCGAATTCCACGATCTCGTCGCGGGTCACGAGCCGTGGCCCGAATTCGGTCACACGGCCCGGATTGAAGTCTTCCCAATACAGCCGGGGCACGATGATCCTACAATTGCGCGTATATGCCGTTCCTTAGAGGGCCGCGGCCGATGGCGTCAACCGTGTGGGTTCCTACATACACCCCTGGAGCTGCCGAGAGGAGAACCCGATGTTCAGCTTCAACGACCTGTTCCAGTGGGAACGGTTCATCACGCCTTCGATCATCAAGCTGTTCTATTGGCTGGCGGTGGCGATCACGCTGCTGTTCGGCGTCTGCGGCATCGTCTCCGCGGTCGGCATGATGGGGGCCACCCCATTCTTTGGCATCGTCACCCTGATTGCATGCCTGCTCGGCGTGGTGGTCGGGATCCTGTTCGCGCGGATCGCCGCCGAATTCGTGCTGATCGTGTTCCGCATCAACGAGCACCTCGGCGCCATCCGCAATCGCGGCGAGATGTGATCCCGCCATGAGCCGCGCGTTCGTCAAGGAACCCGATGGCGAGGATTCGTTCGAGGCGCTGCCCGACCGGCCGATCTCGCCGCATCCCAATGTGGTGACGCCCGAAGGCTTGGCGATGATCGAGACCACTCTCGAGGACCTGCACCGGCGCTATGCGGAAGCGCAGCAGTCCGCCGACCGTGCCGCGCTCGCCGCGCTGGCGCGCGATCTGCGCTACTGGACGGCGCGGCGGTCGAGCGCGCAGGTGGCGCCGCCGCCGCAGCACCAGGGAGAGGTGGCGTTCGGCTCGACGGTGACGATGCTGCGCGACGACGGCCGCCGCCAGACCTACCGCATCGTCGGCGAGGACGAGGCCGATCCCGCCCGCGGCACGATCTCGTATGTGTCGCCGGTGGCGCGGGCGCTGGTCGGGAAAAAGGTCGGCGACGTGGTGACCGCCGGGCAGGACGACGCGGAGATCGTCGAGATCAAGTGACGCAACGCGTCAGGTGTTGAAGCGGAAGTGCATGACGTCGCCGTCGGCGACGACGTACTCCTTGCCTTCGAGCCGCAGCTTGCCGCTGTCGCGCGCGCCGGCCTCGCCGCCGAGCGTCACGTAGTCATCGTAGGCGATGGTTTCGGCGCGGATGAAGCCGCGCTCGAAATCGGTGTGGATCACGCCCGCCGCCGCCGCCGCCTTGGTGCCCGCGGTGACGGTCCAGGCCCGCGCCTCCTTCGGGCCGGCGGTGAAATACGTCACCAGATGCAGCAGCGCGTAGCCGGCGCGGATCAGCCGGTCGAGCCCGGCCTCCTGCAGCCCGACCGCCTCCAGGAATTCCTTGCGCTCCTCGGGCGAGAGCGTGGCGATCTCCGCCTCGATCTTCGCCGAGATCACCACCGCGACCGCACCCTCCGCCTTGGCGCGCTCCTCGACCTGGCGAGAAAAATCGTTGCCGGTGGCCGCCGCGCCTTCGTCGACGTTGCAGGCGTACAGCACCGGCGCCGAGGTGAGCAGGCCGAGCGAATGAAACAGCTTCTCCTCTTCCGGCTTGCGCTCGACGAAGCGCGCCGGCTTGCCCTCCTGCAACAGCGCCAGCGAGCGCTTGACCAGGTTGAGCGTCTCTTGGGCCTCCTTGGCGTCCTCGCCTGAGCCCTTTGCTTTCTTTTCCAGGTTGTCGACGCGCTTCTCCAGGCTTTCCATGTCCGCCAGCATCAATTCGGTCTCGATGGTCTCGATGTCGGCCACCGGATCGATCTTGCCTTCGACATGGGTGATGTCGGCGTCCTCGAAGCAGCGCACCACATGCACGATGGCGTCGACCTCGCGGATGGTTGCGAGGAACTGGTTGCCGAGCCCTTCGCCCTTCGACGCGCCGCGAACCAGGCCCGCGATGTCGACGAAGGTGATGCGGGTCGGAACGATCTTCTCCGACTCCGCAATCGCCGCAAGACTGTCGAGTCGCACATCCGGCACGGCGATCTCGCCGACGTTGGGCTCGATGGTGCAGAACGGATAGTTCGCCGCCTGCGCTTGCGCGGTCTGCGTCAGCGCATTGAAGAGCGTCGACTTGCCGACATTCGGCAGGCCGACGATGCCGCATTTGAATCCCATGAAAATCCCGTGTCGATCTTTGTGTCTTGGTCAGTCCGCCGGCTGTTCGCCGAAGCCCTTGGCGCCCATGGCGAGATGAACCTTGTTCTGGAAGCTCGCGTCCTCGCCGCGCGCCAGCAGCTCGGCGTTATCGGCGATGATGCCTTCGAGCGCCGAAACCCAGTCGCGCTCGCTCTTGGCGAAGTCGCTGAGCACGTAGGGGTGCACCAGGTCCTTATCGCCGGGATGGCCGATGCCGATCCGCACTCGGCGATAGTCGTTGCCGACATGGGCCGAAATCGAACGCAACCCGTTGTGGCCGGCGACGCCGCCGCCGGCCTTCACCCGCACCTTGCTCGGCGGCAGGTCGAGCTCGTCATGAAACACCACGACGTCGGCCACGCCGAGCTTGTAGAAATGCATCGCCTCGGCAACCGCGCGGCCGGACTCGTTCATGAAGGTGCCGGGCAGCAGGAGCTGAACGCGAATGCCGCCGATCGGGCCCTCCGCCGCCACGCCCTGGAAACGACGGCGCCACGGCCCGATGCCGTGGCGCTTGGCAATGGCGTCGACCACCCTGAAACCGACATTGTGCCGGTTTCCGGCATGGCGTGCGCCGGGATTTCCAAGCCCGACGAACAGCAGCATGGCGTTCCGCCTGTGCGCTGCCTCACTTCTTCGGAGGCGGGGCCGCAGCCGCGCCCGCGGCCGGCGCCGCGCCCGCAGCCGGGGCTGCCCCCGGCGCACCGGGCGCCGCACCACCTTCGACGGGAACCACGCCGGCTTCGGTCGCCGCGGCGGCAGCCACAGCAGCCGCAGCAGCCGCTTCGGCAGCGGCGCGCATTTCTTCGGCATAACCCGAAGGCGGCACGATGGTGACCAAGGTGAGGTCGGTGCGCGCAATCACCTTCACACCCTCCGGCAACGTGATGTCGCTCAGGTGCTTGGAGTGATTGATGTCGAGCTCCGAGACGTCGACCTCGATGAACGGCGGGATCTGTTCCGGATTGACGCGCACGTCGATCGTGTGGGTGACGATGTTGACGGTGCCGCCGCGCTTCACGCCCGGGGACACGTCGG
>CAMDEB010000183.1 GCA_945893085.1 Rhodoplanes serenus
GTCGCGGTAGCGTTCGTCGGAGCCGCAGCCCAGCGCCTGGATCAGGTCGGAGAGCTGCGCGTTCTGCGCCAGCTTGTCCTTGCCGGCGGAGGCGACGTTGAGGATTTTTCCACGCAGCGGCAGCACGGCCTGCGAGGCGCGGTCGCGCGCCTGCTTGGCGGAACCGCCGGCGCTGTCGCCCTCGACGATGTAAATCTCCGAGCCGGCCGATGCGTTGTTGGTGCAGTCGGCGAGCTTTCCCGGCAGCCGCAGCTTGCGGGTCGCGTTCTTGCGCGAGATGTCCTTTTCCTGGCGGCGGCGCAGCCGCTCCTCGGCGCGGTCGACCACGAAGTCGAGCAGCCGGCTCGCCTGCGCCGGGTTGCCCGCGAGCCAGTGGTCGAACGGATCCTTGATCGCCTGCTCGACGATCTTCGCGGCCTCCGCGGTGGCGAGGCGATCCTTGGTCTGGCCCTGGAACTCGGGCTCGCGGATGAACACCGAGAGCATGCAGCCGGCGCCCACCATCACGTCGTCGCTTGTGATCGGGGCCGCGCGCTTGCCTTGGCCGACGCGCTCGGCGTGGTCCTTGAGGCCGCGCAGCAGCGCGGTGCGAAGCCCGGTCTCGTGGGTGCCACCGTCCGGCGTCGGGATGGTGTTGCAATAGGAGGAGAGGAAGCCGTCGGTGTCCGCGGTCCAGGCCACCGCCCATTGCGCCGCGCCGTGCGAGCCGGTCTTGCCGGCGGTGCCGGTGAAGATGTCGGGATGCACCAGCGTCGAGCCGGCCATGGTCTCGGCCAGGTAATCCCTGAGCCCGTCGGCGAAATGGAAGGTGGCTTCCTCCGGCACGTCCTTGACGCCGTGCAGCAGCTCCTTGTCGCACGACCAACGGATTTCCACGCCGCCGAACAGATAGGCCTTGGAGCGCGTCATCTTGAACACGCGCTCGGGCCGGAACGCGGCCTTGGCGCCGAAGATTTCCGGGTCCGGGTGGAAGCGCACCTTGGTGCCGCGGCGGTTCGGCGCCTTGCCGGCGTCCTGCAGCTTGCCCTTCGGCTTGCCGCGCTCGAACGCCATCCGGTAGAGCTTCTGGCCGCGCGCGACCTCGACCTCCATGCGATCGGACAGCGCATTGGCGACCGAGACGCCGACGCCGTGCAGGCCGCCCGAGGTGCCGTAGACTTCGGAGTCGAACTTGCCGCCGGCGTGCAAGGTGCACATGATGACTTCGAGCGCCGACTTGTTCTTGAACTTCGGGTGCGGATCGACCGGGATGCCGCGGCCGTTGTCGGTGACGGCGATGAAGCCGTCGGCCTGCATCTCGACCTCGATGAAGCTGGCGTGGCCCTCCAGCGCCTCGTCCATGGAATTGTCGATCACCTCGGCGAACAGGTGATGCAGCGCCTTCTCGTCGGTGCCGCCGATGTACATGCCGGGCCGCCGCCGCACCGGCTCGAGCCCCTCCAGCACCTCGATGTGCTTGGCGGTGTAGCCGGCCTCGGCGTTGCCGCCGCGCGGCGCGGGGCGCGCCTTCGGTTCCTTGTTGCGCTCGGCTTCGCGGCGCGCCGCGGCGGGCGCCTGCGCGAACAGGTCGGGTTCGGACTTCTTGGAGGCGGTTTTTTTTGCGGTCTTGGCCATGCGTCGGATCAGTCGGAGGGGGAGCGAATCACTTAAGGGCTGAATATGCCACGACAGCGGAGTGTGCTTACCTGATCTCCGGGATGTTGGTGAAAAAATGGTCGATGTCGTGGGTGTGCAGGTAGCGGTAGCCGAAACTGACCAACAGCGCCTTCAATTCCTCGATCCGGTCGGAATAGAGCTCGACCTGGAGATAGCAGGCGTTGTCGCGCAGCGTGCGCTCCATGCCGGCGAGCGAATGGAACTCGTAGCCCTCGACATCCATCTTGATGATGATGGTCTGGCCCGACAGCGCGTAGAGCTCGTCGAAGCGCGCCTGCTGGACGATGTGGGAGATTTCCTGCGGCGTCTGCTCGGGCACCGCGATGGTGGACTCGCCGCGGTTCCAGTTCGCGCCCTCGTACAGTTTCACATCGGAGGCGCGGTCGCCGAGCGCGAGCGGCACCGCCTCGACCCGGTGCTGCAGGTCGTTGAGGGTGAGGTTCGCCATCAGCCGCGCGTAGTTGCCGGGATCGGGCTCGAAGGCGATGATCCGGCCGGCCCATTTCCGCAACGCGAACATGATGCTGTAGACCCCGGCATTGGCGCCGACGTCGAGGAAGCAGTCGATCTTCCGCGCGGTCGCGAGTGCGCCCAGGTCGTCGAGCTGGTCCTGCTCCCAGATGCCGAACAGGGCGAGGCAGCGGTCGATATGGTCCACCGTGTTGACGCGGAAGCGGGCGCCTTGCGCGCGCACCACATGCGAGGACACGCCGAGCCGGCCGAGGGTCTCGTGATAGAATTTGCGCCAGGCCAGCGCCGGCTTGCTCAACGTCTGAAAATGCGAGGTTCTGGACATCAGTGCTTGAATATCGGGGAGGGGGCGCCGGCACAATCGTCCTGCTGGTTTATCCAGCGCCGCCGCGATAAACCAGGGCCAGCGTCGCACAACCCTCAAGCCGCTCGCGGAACATCCCCATGGATCTGGAAGCCTATGCCCAGCAGGTCATCGAATTCGTCCGCGTCCATCAGGCGTGGGCGGCGCCGGTGGTGTTCGTGCTGTGCTTCGCGGAGTCGCTTGCATTCATCTCGCTGCTGATCCCGGCCTGGGCGGCGCTGGTCGGCATCGGCACGCTGATCGGCGCCAGCGAGCTCAACTTCTGGCCGATCTGGATCGCCGGCTCGATCGGCGCCGCGCTCGGCGACTGGGTGTCGTACTGGCTCGGCCAGGTGCTGGGCGAGCGCGTCTATCACATGTGGCCGCTGTCGCGGCATCCCGGCCTGATCCCGAAGGGCGAGGCGTTCGTGACCAAATGGGGCGCGGCCGCGATCTTCATCGGCCGGTTCTCCGGGCCGTTGCGCGCCTCGGTGCCGATCGTCGCCGGCATCTTCCACATGCCGTTCTGGCGCTTCCAGATCGCCAATTTCACCTCGGCCTTCGTGTGGGCTGCGGTGCTGCTCACGCTCGGCGACGTCACCTCGAAGGCGATCAAGTGGGTGTGGGGCTGACGGCGATTTGAAAAAACTTTGCCGGGGAGCGATCCCCGGCAGAGTTGCCAACTGCGGACCTTACTTCAGCGCGTCGACACCGGCCTGCGAAATCGGGTCGTCGGCACCGCCGGAGGTGCCGATCGCGCCGATGATCTTGCCGCCCACGACGATCGGGATGCCGCCCGCGGACGCCACCGCGCTCCGCAGGGCGAAGGGCGACAGATCGCCTTTGGCGACGCGGTCGAAAAAGTCCTTGCTCGATCGGCGGAACAGCGCCGCCGAGCGGGCCTTTTCCTGGGCGATCGCGATGGAGGCATACTGGGTGCCATCCATCTTGCGGAAATAAACCAGGTCGCCGGACGGTTCCACGATGGCAATCGCCATGATCATGTTTCTCTTCCTCGCTTCCGCCTCGGCGGCGTCGGCAGCCTTCTTCGCCTGATCGAGCGTGATCGGTGGACCATAGGCGGCCGGGGGAGGTAGCGGGGCTGCGGGTGCTTGCGCGCTTGCGCCGGTGGCGAACAGGAGCGCGGCGGACATCGCGAGTGACGTCAGAATTGCATTCCGCATGAGAATTCCTCCCAATGTCGCTGGCTTTGCTGCCGGCGCTGATTGCGCGCGAAGCCTTTGCCCAATGGCCTCGGCCCCCGCCGTATCACTGTATAGGACGGCGGCCCAATGTCTCAACATGACTCCGATGAGGCCGGGACCGCGGTGCGACAACATGCTTTCATGGCGTTGGAATAGAGATACGCCAGCGGGGTTACGGGCAACGGGGCTATGACGGTGCAGTTTTTCCGTCCCGCCGCCGGGCACAATCCGGCCGCTCTTCGGCCGTCGTATCGAGAACTCGTTGCCATCGGTAACGATTGCAGTGAACTTCAGGGAGGAACACCAATGACACAACTGACCCGCCGCAACCTGCTCGGCAGCGCCGTTGCTGCATCCGCCGCCACCGCGTTGAGCCCGTTCGGCATCGCGCCGGCACAGGCCGCCGCGCCGCCGGTCGGCAAGCAGGCCCCCGGCTTCTATCGCTACAAGGTCGGCAGCATCGAGGTGACCGCCGTCACCGATGGCCTGCGCCCCACGGCGCTGGCCGACAATTTCGTGCGCAACGCCTCGAAAGAGGCCCTGCACGCGGCGGTGGCCGCGGGCTACGAGGATCCGACCAAGGCGAGCTTCCCGTTTACGCCGATCGTCGTGAACACCGGACCCAAGCTCGTCGTCATCGACACCGGCCTTGGCCCCGCCACCTTCCAGCAGAGCAAGGGAGCGCTCGGTCAGTTCCAGACCAATCTTGCGGCATCCGGCATCGATCCCAAGGCGGTCGATATCGTGATCATCTCGCACTTCCACGGCGATCACATCAACGGTCTGGTCGGGGCCGACAACAAGCCGCTGTTCGAAAACGCGGAGGTGATGGTTCCGGCGCCGGAATGGAGCTTCTGGATGGATGACGGAAACCTGAGCCGGGCGCCAGAAGCGATGAAAGGCGCCTTCAACAATGCGCGGCGTGTGTTCGGCGCGCTCGGCAACAAAGTGACCCGCTACGAGGGCGGCAAGGAGCTGACGCCGGGCATCAGTTCGGTCGCGACGCCGGGCCATACCCCGGGCCACACCTCCTACGTCATCTCGTCGGGATCGGCCACGGTGATGGTGCAGGTCGATGTGACCGCCGGTCCCGCGCTGCTGTTCGTGCGCAACCCCGATTGGCAGGCAGCCTTCGATGTGGACGGTCCGAAGGCCGTGGAGACGCGCCGCAAGCTCTACGACCAGGTGGTGGCCGACAAGATGCTGCTGCAGGGATTCCATTTCCCGTTCCCGTCGGTCGGTCGCCTCGAGAAGGACGGCGCCGGTTATCGCTGGGTGCCGGCTCCGTGGAATCCGACGATCTGAGCGTCGCTGCAGTTCGAGAAGGCCGTCCCCGGGGACGGCCTTCTTTTTCAAGCCGACGGTCCCGCCCGGTTGCGGGATGCTCGGCACGCTCAGGTCACTCAGGCGATGCGCCACAGAGCGCCAGACCAGGGGAAGCGCCATGACACAACTCACACGCCGCCATCTGCTGGCGGGAGCAGGGGCGGCGACCGTTGCGCCGCTTGCAGCACCGATGCTGGCCGAGGCCGCCGCGCCGCCGATCGGCAAGCAGGCCCCCGGCTTCTACCGCTACAAGGTCGGCAGCTTCGAGGTGACCGTCGTCACCGACGGCGCGAACGTCAATCCGCTACGCGACAACTATGTTGCGAACGCGCCGAAGGAAGAGGTCAACGCCGCGATCACCGCGGAGTATCTGCCGGCCGACAAGGCCAGCCAGTCCTACACACCAATCGTCGTCAATACCGGGACCAAGCTGGTCGCCATCGACACCGGCCTCGGTCTTGGCCTGTACGCGCAGAGCAAAGGCCAGGTCGGCCAGTATCACACCAATCTTGCCGCCGCCGGGATCGATGCCAAGGCGGTCGATGTCGTGATCATCTCGCACTTCCACGGTGACCACATCAACGGATTGCTCGGCCCCGACAACAAGCTCGCTTTCGCCAACGCCGAAGTCATGGTGCCTTCGGTCGAATGGAAGTACTGGATGGATGAGGGCAACATGAGCCGGGCGCCGGAGGCGCTGAAGGGAGGCTTCAACAATGTGCGACGCGTGTTTGGTGCGCTCGGTGACAAGGTGACGCAATACGAAGCCGGCAAGGAGCTGGTGCCTGGCATCACCTCGGTTGCGACGTACGGCCATACGCCGGGTCATGTCTCGCACCTTGTCGCCTCCGGCTCCGACCGTGTCATGGTGCAAGCCGACGTCTCGGCCGGCATGGCGATCTTATTCGTGCGCAATCCCGGCTGGCATTTTGGCTCCGACATGGACCGGCCGATGGCCGAGCAGACGCGCCGCAAGTTCCACGACATGGTGGTTGCGGAAAAGATGCTGGTTCAGGGCTTCCATTTCCGCTTTCCGGGCGTGGGCTATATCGAGAAAGCCGGCAACGGCTATCGGGTGGTGCCGGCGCCGTGGAATCCGACGATCTGACTCGCGCCCGTATGAAGTTCAACCGAAGGCCGTCCCGCGGGGCGGCCTTCTTTTTTGCCCGACGGTCATTCTGGGATGCGGTATCATCGCCATCGTCGGTTCACTCAAGGAATGCGCCGCAGAGCGCCAGACCAGGGGAAGCGCCATGACACAACTCACACGCCGTCATCTGCTGGCAGGCGCGGGCGCCGCGGTCGTTGCGCCGTTTGCAGCGCCGATGCCGGCGCAGGCCGCAGCACCGTTGGCCGGCAAGCAGGCGCCCGGCTTCTACCGCTACATGGTCGGCAGCCATGAGGTGACCGTCGTCACCGACGGCGCCCGGTCGTTTCCGCTGACTGCTTCCTACGTCACCAATGCGAAATTGGAGGACGTCGGCAAGGCGCTCGAAGCCATCCACATGCCCAAGGACCGCATGACCCAGCACTACGCTCCGATCGTGGTGAACACCGGATCGAAGCTCGTCGTCATCGACACCGGCAGTGGGCCGAACGCCTACGCGCAGACCAAGGGCGAGCTTGGGCAGTTTGCCACCAACCTGGCCGCGGCCGGCATTGATCCCAAGGCGGTCGATACGGTCATCATCTCGCATTTCCATAACGACCACGTGAGCGGCTTGATCGGCGCCGACAAGAAGCTCGCGTTTCCCAACGCCGAGGTCATGGTGCCCGCCACCGAATGGAAGTTCTGGATGGACGACGGCGAAATGAGCCGCGCCTCCAAGGGCCGCATGGAAGGCCTGTTCAGGATCAACCGCACGGTGTTCGACGCGCTCAACCGCAAGGTCACGCCCTACGACTGGAACAAGGAGATCGCGCCGGGCATCACGTCGGTGGCGACCGTTGGGCACTCGATCGGCCACACCTCGTTCGTCATTGCGTCGGGTTCGAGCAAGGTGTTCGTGCAATCGGACGTGACCAATCATCCGGGCGTGTTCGCGCGCAATCCGGGCTGGGCCGGCGCCTTCGATCAGGATCCGGCCCAGGCGGTGGCGACGCGCGCCAAGGTCTACGACATGCTGGTGGCGGAAAAGATGCTGGTGCAGGGCTTCCATTATCCGTTCCCGGGATTGGCCTACGTGGAGAAGACCGGATCGGGTTATCTGGAGATTCCGGCGCCCTGGAATCCGACGATCTGATACGAGCCCGCACGCGATTTCAACCGAAGGCCGTCCCGCGGGGCGGCCTTCGCATCAATGGAGACGTGACCCGTGACCGTGCCATTCCACCGCTACAACATCGGCGACATCGAGGTGACCGTCCTGTCCGACGGCTATCGCAACGGCTCGCTCGACGGCTTCATCCGGAACGCTACCAAGGAAGAGATTTCGGCCGAGCTTGCGGCGGCCGGCCTGCCGAGCGAGGCGCTGCGCAACACCTATGCGCCGATCGTGCTGAGCACCGGCGGCAAGCGCGTGCTGATCGACACCGGCAACGGCGAGGCGGTGTTCGCCCAGAGCAAGGGCGAACGCGGCAGCCTCAATCAGAACCTCGCGGCCGCCGGCATCGACCGCAACACGATCGACATCGTGGTGATCACCCATTGCCATGCCGACCACGTCAACGGGCTGCTCACCGCCGACAACACGCAGAGCTTTCCTAACGCCGAGATCAAGGTGCCGGAGGTCGAGTGGAAGTTCTGGATGGACGACGGCGAGATGAGCCGCGCCCCGGCGGGCCGCATGACCGAGCTGTTCCAGAACAACCGCCGGGTGTTCGACGCGCTCGGCCGCAAGGTCACGCCCTATGGCTGGGACCAGGAGGTCGCGCCCGGCGTCACGGCGGTCGGCACGCCCGGCCACAGCATCGGCCACACCTCTTACGTCGTGTCGTCCGGCAAGGACCGCGTGTTCGTGCAGTCCGACGTGTGCAACCACTATGTGCTGTTCGCGCGCCATCCCGGCTGGCACGGCTTCTTCGATCAGGACCCGGTGCAGGCCGAGACGACGCGGCGCCGCGTCTACGACATGCTCGCCGCCGAGAAGCTGCCGGTGCAGGCCTATCATTTCCCGTTCCCGGGCCTCGGCCGCGTCGAGAAGTCCGGCGACGGCTATCGGGTCACGCTCGGCCGGTGAGGCGGGGCGGCGGCTTGTGCCGGTGCGGAGGAGGGGCTATATCGCCGCCCATGACGACGATCGCCCATCACGCATTGCGCCGCCGCCGTGCCACCGCGGCACGGGTGCGCGATCGCTGATCGTCCTCGTGCCGCCGGACCAAGGCTCCGCGGCACTCTCAATCCTGATATCTTCCGCAGCGCCCGACGTCCGGTCCTTCCGTTCGACCGTTGATGAGGATTGAGCCAATGCCTGCCAAAGCGAAAATCGGGATTCTCGGCGCCTCCGGCTACACCGGATCTGAGCTGGTGCGGCTGCTGCTGCGGCATCCGAACGTCGAGATCGCGTTGCTCACCGCCGACCGCCGCGCCGGGCAGGAGATGCGCACGGTGTTCCCGCAGTTCTCGCCGTTCAAGCTGCCGACCCTGGTCTCGATCGAAAGCATCGACTGGCCGAAGGCCGGCCTCGACCTGGTGTTCTGCGCGTTGCCGCACGCCACGACGCAAAAGGTGATCAAGGACCTGCTCAGCAAGGCGCCGAAAACCAGGGTGGTCGATCTCTCCGCCGACTTCCGGCTGGAGGACACCGCGGCCT
>CAMDEB010000184.1 GCA_945893085.1 Rhodoplanes serenus
ACCTCGAGGTCGAGGACCTGTCGGTGCTGCTGCCCTCGGGCGTGGCGATCGCGCGGGTGCCGGCGCTGTCGGTCAAGCCGGGCGAACGCCTGCTGGTGACCGGCCCGTCGGGGGCCGGCAAGTCGAGCCTGTTCCGGGCGCTGATGGGGCTCTGGCTGCCCGGCCGGGGCCGCGTCACGCTGCCTGGGGAAGCCGACGTCCTGGTGATGCCGCAACGGCCGTACTTCCCGCTGGGCACGCTGCGCCAGGCGGTCACCTATCCGATGCCGGCCGATCGCGTCACCGAAGAAGACGTGCGTGCCGCGCTCGCCGTGGTCGGCCTCGGCCACCTTTCGCTCCGGCTCGACGAGGACGCCGACTGGAGCGTGGTGCTGTCGGGCGGCGAGCAGCAGCGGGTCGCGTTCGCGCGCGCGCTGTTGCGGCGGCCGGCGGTGCTGCTGTTCGACGAGCCGGTCTCGACGCTCGACGACGCCGCCGGGCGCGAGCTTTACGGCGCCTTGCTCCGCAGCCTGCCGCAGACCATCATCCTCTCGATTGATCGCCGCGGGGTGCTGCGCGATTTCCACGGACGGACCATCGAGATGAACGGCGCGGCGGAGGCGGTGCCGCGACAACATGCCGAATTGGCGGCGATGCCCGCCTGACTCCACAACGGGACACTTTTTCGGAGGAAGCCGATGCTCAAGATGAACTACTGGACCGACAAATGGGACCTGCACGAGGACATCTGCCCGTGCGACGTCCACTTCAACGACTGGGTCGCAAAGCAGAAGCTGAAGAACAAGAACATCTACCACTTCGGCAGCGGCACCCATCACGTGGTCGGGATCAAGCAGGCCGCACAGAAGAACCGCACGCTCTGCATCACCGCCTCCAAGGAAGAGTACACGGCCTACATCGATCTCGTCACCAGCAATTCGGGCGTCGCCAAGAACTATGTCTGCTACTTCGGCGACATCTATCTGACCAACCCGCTGCTGCTGCCCGAGTTCGACGTGGTGACGATGTTCCACCTGTGCGAGTTCTTCTTCCCCAACACGGCGAGCAAGGAATACGGCGGGCTGACCGACCGCAAGGTGCTGGACCTGTTCACCGACAAGACCAAGAAGGGCGGCTACATCCTGTTCTACACGCGCTCGATGGGCTGGGAAAAGTCCAAGGCCGTGATCGCGAAATGGGAGAAGTCGAAGCCGGTCAAGAAGGTGGGTGAGTTCAAGACGCTGCTGGTTTATAAGAAGAGGTAGCGGTCGCGTTACGCGCGCGCGAAACGCGCATCACACACCTCTGTCATGCCCGGGCTTGACCCGGGCATCCATCGTCTGACGAAACGCTTTCCTTTTTTGATGGATCGCCGGGTCAAGCCCGGCGATGACAGCCGTTTTGCTACGCCACGTCCAGCGGCTCGGTGCCGCTCGGCTTGCCCGACGCATCGAGCGTGATCTTCTCCACCCGCGCCTCGGCCTGACGCAGCAGCTCCTCGCAGCGGCGCTTGAGCGCCTCGCCGCGCTCATAGATCGCGACCGACTCCTCGAGCGGCACCTTGCCCTCTTCCAGCCGCTTGACGATCGATTCCAGCTCGTCGGTCGCCCGCTCGAACGGCAGCTTCTTGACGTCGGCGTGATTGGTGTCGGCCATGGTCTGTCCTTCGGCGGCGAGTCGCGGACCTATTGTAGCATCATCCCCGCATCAGCGTGGTGACGTGGGCGGCGGCCGACTTGGACAATCCCTCCAGGTCGTAGCCGCCTTCGAGCGTGGAGACGATGCGGCCCTGCGCGGTCTTGTCGGCCAGCTCCATCAGCTTGCGCGTGACCCAGGCGAAGTCGTCCTCGACCAGTTGCAGATTGGCCAGCGGGTCGCGCCGGTGCGCGTCGAAGCCGGCCGAGATCACGATCAGCTCCGGCGAGAATTTTTCGACCCGCGGCAGGATGATGTTCTCGAACGCGGCGCGGAACCTGTCGCCGCCGTCGCCGGCGCGTAGCGGCGCGTTGACGATGTTGTCGTGGTCGCCGCGCTCGGAGGCGGCACCCGTGCCGGGATAGAGCGGCATCTCGTGGGTCGAGCAGTACATCACCTTGGGATCGGACCAGAAGATTTCCTGCGAGCCGTTGCCGTGGTGCACGTCAAAATCCACCACCGCGACACGATCAAGACCGTGATGGTCCTGCGCGTAGCGCGCGGCGATGGCTGCGGTGTTGAACAGGCAGAAGCCCATCGGTCGCGCGGTTTCGGCGTGATGGCCGGGCGGGCGCATCGCGCAGAAGGCGTTGTCCGCCTTCTTGGCCACGACCTCGTCGACCGCGTGCACCGCGCCGCCGACGGCGCGCAACGCCGCCTCGAAGCTGCCCGGCGACATCGATGTGTCGGCATCGATCTGCCGCAGGCCTTCCTTCGGCGTTGCCTCGCGGATCGCTTCGACGTAGTCCATCGGATGGCACAGCGCGACGGTCTCCAGCGGAACGGTCGGTGCCTCGACGCGCTTGAGGTCCTGGAAGCTGTCCGCATCGAGCGCCTGGGCGATGGCGCGCAGGCGATCCGGCCGCTCCGGATGACCGGGCGGCGTCAGATGATTGAGGCTCGCGGGATGCGTGATCAGAAGAGTGGTCATCGTTCCATCCGGCAGACGCTGGGGTGAGACACTTATCCTTTCATCCGCTGCGGCGGAAGGTGCCTATTCCCATCTTTTTTCGGTGATGCTGACGCCAGGCGGCGGCGGATCGTCCGGCACGAAGAACGTGCCGGCGAGCGGCTCGCCCGGATGTGCGCGATACTTGTCGAAGTCGGTGACGCCTTCGCCGGCGAGAAACGAATCGTCGATCAGGAAATGCCCGGTAAATGTCTTCGCCGGCTTTTGAAAGATCGCGTAGGCCGCATCCGCCATGATCTCCGGCGTGCGCGACATGCGTATCACCTTCTCGCCGCCGAGCAGGTTCCGGATCGCGGCGGTGGCGATGGTGGTGCGCGGCCACAGCGCGTTCACCGCGATGCCCTTGTCGCGCAGCTCGCCGGCGAGGCCCAGCACGACGAGGCTCATGCCGAACTTGGCGATCGAATAGCCGGTCGAGCCGGCAAACCACTGCTCGCGCATGTCGAGCGGCGGCGAGTTCATCAGGATGTGCGGGTTCGCGGCCTTTTCGAGATGCGGGATCGCGTATTTCGACACCATGAATGTGCCGCGCGTGTTGATCTGGTGCATCAGGTCGAAGCGGCGCATGTCGGTCTCGGCGACCGGCGTGCGCGCGATGGCGCTGGCGTTGTTGACCACGATGTCGAGGCCGCCGAAGGTTGCGACGGTCTTTTCAATGGCGGCCTGCACGGCCGCTTCGTCGCGCGCATCGACGGCGAGCGGCAGCGCCCGGCCGCCGGCTTGCTCGACGGCTTCGGCGGCGGTGTGGATGGTGCCTTCGAGCTTCGGGTGCGGCGTCGCGGTCTTGGCGGCGATGGCGATGTTGGCGCCGTCGCGCGCGGCCTTCAGGGCGATCGCAAGCCCGATGCCGCGCGATGCGCCGGTGATGAACAGCGTCTTGCCTTTGAGCGACATCGGCTCACCCTCGCAATTTTGCCGGCAAATCCCTAGATGACCGCCGAACATTCATCCGTCTGCTGGAGATTTCCATGCAACTGACCGGCATCCACCATCTTACCGCCGTTTCCGCCGACGCGCCCGGCAACGTGCGATTTTACACGCAGACGCTCGGCATGCGGCTGGTCAAGAAGACCGTCAACCAGGACGACGTCAGCGCCTATCATTTGTTTTATGCCGACGGCGAGGCGCGGCCGGGCACCGATCTCACCTTCTTCGATTGGCCGGCGGCGCGGGAGACGCGCGGCACCCACAGCATCGTGCGCACCGGCCTGCGCGTCGCCGGCGCCAGCCTGCCGTGGTGGCTGGAGCGGCTGGGCAAGGCCGGCGTGAAGCACCAGGATATCGTCATCCGCGACGGCCGCGGCACGCTCGATTTCGAGGACCCGGAGGGACAGCGGCTGTCGCTGATCGACGACGGCGGCATAGGCGGGGAAGGTTTGGGCGATGCGCGGCCCTGGGCGAAGAGCCCGGTGCCGGCGGAGCACCAGATCCGCGGGCTTGGCCCGATCACGCTCAGCGTGCCGGAATTGCGCAAGACCGACGCCGTGCTGAGCGGGCTGATGGAGATGCGCCAGGTCCGCGACTATCCGCATCCGGAGCGCAGCGGCGACACCGTGCATGTCTACGAGATGGGCGAGGGCGGGGCGGCCGCGGAGCTTCACGTCGCGGTGCAGCCGGGTCTGCCGATCGCCGAGCAGGGCGCGGGCGCGGTGCATCACGTTGCGTTCCGCACGCCCGACGACGCGCAATACGACGCCTGGGCGCAGCGTCTCAACGAGGTTCGCATTCCCAACAGCGGCAAGGTCGACCGCTACTATTTCCGCAGTCTGTATTTCCGCGAGCCGAACGGCATCCTGGTCGAGATCGCCACCGACGGGCCGGGCTTTGCGACCGACGAGCCGGCGGACAAGCTCGGCGAACGGCTGGCGCTGCCGCCATTCCTGGAGCCGCGGCGCAAGGAGATCGAGGCGGGGCTTAAGCCGCTGTGAATATTTCGATGCACTTCTCGCGAATGCCACCCGTGTCATGCCCGGGCTTGACCCGGGCATCCATCTTCTACTGAACAGCACCTGCTTTGATGGATCGCCGGGTCAAGCCCGGCGATGACAGCGGTTGTACGGAGCGCCGGTTACGCGAGCGCAGCATCCGTGTTGTTGACGCTGTCGGCACCCTCGGTCACCGCGCGTTCGAGGCCCGAGGCCGCCACCGCGATGTTCTCCGCGAAGAAGCGTGCGATGGCGACGCGTGCGGGGTCGCTGCCGGCGAGCCGGATCGCGGCGAGCGCCTCGTCGGCCAGCATGCAGCCGCCGGCGGCGTTGCCGAACAGCCGGAGGTAGGGCGTGGCGCCGGCGAACGCCGCCTGCGGCTCCGTGTCGAGCTTGCCGAGCAGCCAGATGGTGGCGCGGTCGAGACTGTCGACGGCTTCGTGCAGCCGCTCGCCGGTTGCGCCGAACGCCGGATCGTTGGCCGCCTGCACCGATGTCACGGTGCGGCGCAGCTCGTCGAGATAGCGGCGCACGGCAGCGCCGCCCGACAGCGGCAACTTGCGCGACACCAGATCGAGCGCCTGGATGCCGTTGGTGCCCTCGTAGATTGCGGCGATGCGCGCGTCGCGGTAGTGCTGCGCGGCGCCGGTTTCTTCGATGAAGCCCATGCCGCCGTGCACCTGCACGCCGAGCGAAGCCACCTCGATGCCGATGTCGGTCGAGAACGCCTTGGCGACCGGGGTGAGCAGCGATGCCCGCTCGTGCTCGGCCTTGGCGGCCTCGCCGTTGCCGTGGCCTGAGCGGTCGATTGCTGCCGCGGTCGCGTAGCAGATGCTGCGCGCCGCACGGGTGAGCGCGCGCATGGTCATCAGCATGCGCTTGACGTCGGGGTGATCGATGATCGGGCTCGATCCCGAAGTCGCACCAGCCGCGCGGCCCTGCTTGCGTTCGCGGGCGTATTCCAGCGCTTGCTGCGTCGCGCGTTCGGCGATGCCGACGCCCTGCAGGCCGACGGCGAGGCGGGCGAGGTTCATCATGGTGAACATGCAGGCGAGGCCGCGGTTCTCCTCGCCGATGAGATAGCCGACCGCGCCGCCCTGGTCGCCATAGACCATGGTGCAGGTCGGCGAGGCGTGGATGCCGAGCTTGTGCTCGATCGAATGCGCGCGCACGTCGTTGCGTGCGCCGAGCGAGCCGTCCGGGTTCACCAGGAGCTTCGGCACCAGGAACAGCGATATGCCCCTGTTGCCGGCCGGCGCGTCGGGCAGGCGGGCGAGCACGAAGTGGATGATGTTGTCGGTGAGGTCGTGCTCGCCGTAGGTGATGAAGATCTTGCTGCCGGTGATGCGGTAGCTGCCGTCAGGCGCGCGCTCGGCCTTGGTGCGCAGCGCGCCGACCTCGGAGCCGGCCTGCGGCTCGGTGAGCTGCATCGTGCCCATCCATTCGCCGGAGACGAGCTTGGGCAGGTAGATGTGTTTGAGCTCGTCCGTGCCGTACACGGCGAACGCCTCGACCGCGCCCATGGTCAGCACCGGGCCGATGCCGAACGCCATCGAGGCGGAGTTCCACATCTCGATGCAGGCGGCGTTGAGCGCATGCGGCAGCGCCTGGCCGCGCCATTCGGCGGGTGCCGACACGGCATTCCAGCCGCCTTCGAACCAGGCGCGGTAGGCGTGCTTCCAGCCCGGCGGCATGGTGATGGCGCCGTCCTTGAACGGGGTGCCGTGGCGGTCGCCGACGGCATTCAGCGGTGCGAGCACATCGGTCGCGAACCGGCCGGCTTCCGCGAGCACGGCGTCGATGTCCTGCTCGCTGAGATCGCTCTGGTTGGCGAGCGCCGCGCCCGCGCCGTGCTTCAGCGTGAAAGCAATATCGGCTACGGGTGCGCGGTAGGTCATTAATCGATCCTAATGGGCGCGGCCGGCCATCCTTACATATTGCCGTGGCCGCGCTTGACGGTCTGGCGCATCACCGGCGCCGTGATCTGGTCGGAGATTTGGATGTTCCAGATTTCGCTTTCGCCCTGCGCGGCAAAGTCGGCGAACAGCTTCGGAATGACCGACACATCGCGAATCTCGTTGCCACGCAAGCCGAAGCCGCGGGCGATGTTTTCGAACGCGGGCCGGCCGAACACGGCCCACCTATCGTCGAGGCCATCGGCGCGCAGCTTGTGAAACTCCGAGCCGTATCCACCGTCGTTCATCGCACAGATCAGAATGCGATATCCCTGACGCTTGAGCGTCTCGAGCTCCTGGATATGGAACATGAGCCCGCCGTCGCCTTCGAACAGCACGACCTTGCCCTCGCGGCCCTGCCGGCGCGCCGCCGCAACCCCAAGCGCGTAGCACAGGCCGTTGCCGACTGCGCCGAATTCACGGACCGTCGTGTAGCGCTCCGCCGGCCTGCCACGCATCTGGGCGTTGAAATAGGCCTGATGGCCGCCGCCGACGACGATGTCCCAGTCCTTTGGAATGACCGCATCGAGAGCCTCGATCACCTTGCGTGGATCCAGCACTCCAGGCTCGACGTCGAACTCCATCGAGTCCGCCGGCTCGGTCGCGATGCGATGCGCCAGCTCCTTGGTGCGGATCGCCGCCGCCGTCGGTCTACCGGCGCCCAGCTTCTTGTCGAGGCCAGCAAGGATTGCTTCGGTGCCGATGAGCGCATCTGATTTGACGTAGAGGTCGGCGGCCTTCATCCCATCACGCAGGCCGCGCGGGGCATCGTCCAGCTGGATCTTGTAGGCTTTTGGCCAGAAGTGCCCGCCACCGACGTAGTAGGACAGGCTCGTGCCGACCGCGAGCACGACGTCCGCGGTCTCGTACGTCTCTCGGCCCAGCGCGGTGAAGTAGCTGCCCGTGATGCCGAGCCCGAATGGATGGTCGTGGAAGAGACCGCGCGCGGGCAGCGTGTTGGAGAGCAAGGCGCCGCAGCGATCGGCGAGCTTGATCACCGCATCCCGCGCGCCGGACCACATTACGCCGCGGCCACCGAGGATGATCGGCCGCTTTGCCGCGGCCAGCCGCTCGACGGCTTCGGCCACAAGCTCGGGATCGGGGTGCATGCGCCCGACTTTGGGTCGGTACATCGCCGAGGTCTCGTAGGGCTGGTTGGACATATGCTCGACCTTTTGCAGGTCGTAAGGAATGCCCAGTACCACCGGCCGCCGCTCGTCCTTGGCGACGTGGAAGGCCTCGCGCACGTAGTCCATCATGCGCGGCACGCTATGCGCGGCGATATAATGCGCTCCGGTCGCCGTCACCAAGGGCGCCTGGTCGATCGCCTGGTTGTAGAATTTGGCGTTGATGGGCGACTCGCCGGCGAACACCACCATGGGCAGGCGGGCGCGAACCGCGGCCGGCAGCGCCGTCATCAGCTGGGTCACGCCCGGGCCGCACGTGACGGAAGCAACGGCGACCTTGTTGGTGGCGACGTTGTAGGCCGTCGCCGCCGCGACGGTGGCATGCTCGTGCCTGACGTGGACGGTTTCTACGCCCGGCAGTTTGGCGAAGGTGGTGGACCAATGCATGTTGCCGTCGCCCATCAGGACGAACTGTGTGTCAACTCCCTCCGCCAGGAACGCTTCTGCGAGGGCTTCGTAGAGTTTGGGCATGGGCGCGGTATCCCTTGGGTGTTGAAATAATCTGACACAAAACAAGCACCCCTGGCGACGACCAGTCAATTCAATTGAAGCGATCAAACAAAGAGCTATCCGCGAATCTCGGTGACGGCACGATGGGTAACTTGGGAGGTGCCGATACTAAACCGCTCCGACCAGGTGATGAACCCCAGCACCCGGCGCCAGCTCGGCCGGGGCCACGGCAAGATGTAGGGCTGCCGCCGCCCACAGGCCTTAAGTTGATTGAAACACGGGCCGCCGCTATATCGGGCGCGTCCGAGCGGATGTTGGGGCGTAGCCAAGTGGTAAGGCAGCGGATTTTGATGCCGCTCAGTAATAAAAAATCTTCATGCCGCTTCAGCAAGTTGTGCCTCGCCGCTTTATGCAAGGCTCGCCCCAGTCTCGCAATCGGTGAAAACATTTTGTGTTCTGCTATGAGAAGCCATGATTTTGACGTGCAGTTTCCTGCGTTCGATAAATGCGCATGCATGTGCAAGCGGGTACTGCTATTTGCAGGTAAGTGTCGGTAGTTCGATTCCGCCCCTGGGCACCAAT
>CAMDEB010000185.1 GCA_945893085.1 Rhodoplanes serenus
CCCGCCGTGACCAATGGCTCCTATGACGTCAGCCGCATCCGCGAGGATTTTCCGATCCTGGCGATGCAGGTCTACGGCAAGCCGCTGGTCTATCTCGACAACGCAGCATCGGCGCAGAAGCCGAAGGCGGTGCTCGACCGCATCCAGCACGCCTACACCGCCGAATATTCCAACGTGCATCGCGGTCTGCACTACCTCGCCAACGCGGCGACCGAAGGCTACGAGGGCGCGCGCGAAAAGGTGGCGGCGTTCCTCAACGCGCCGCGCAAGGAAGAGGTCATCTTCACCCGCAACGCCACCGAAGCGATCAACCTGGTGGCCTATACGTTCGGCCGCGAGCGCATCCAGCCCGGCGACGAGATCGTGCTCTCGATCATGGAGCACCATTCCAACATCGTGCCCTGGCATTTCCTGCGCGAGCGTCACGGCGCGGTGATCAAATGGGCGCCGGTCGACGACGACGGCAATTTCCTGATCGACGAGTTCGAGAAGCTGCTGTCGCCGCGCACCAAGATGGTCGCGATCACCCACATGTCGAACATGCTCGGCACCCTGGTGCCGGTCAAAGAGGTGACCCGGCTGGCGCACGCGCGCGGCATTCCGGTGCTGATCGACGGCAGCCAGGGCGCGGTGCATCTCGACGTCGACGTACAGGACATCGGCTGCGATTTCTACGTCTTCACCGGCCACAAGCTGTACGGCCCGACCGGCATCGGCGTGCTGTGGGGGCGCTACGAGCACCTCGCGGCGATGCCACCGTTCAACGGCGGCGGCGAGATGATCCGCGAGGTCTCGACCGACGTCATCACCTACGGCGATCCGCCGCACCGGCTGGAGGCCGGCACGCCGCCGATCGTGCAGGCGATCGGGCTCGGCGCCGCGATCGATTATGTCAATTCGATCGGCAAGCCGCGCATCCGCGCCCACGAGGCGGGCCTGGTCGGCTACGCGCACGAGCGGCTGCGCGAGATCAACTCGATCCGCATCTTCGGCCACGCCAAGGACAAGGGGCCGATCGTGGCGTTCGAGATGAAGGGCGCGCATCCGCACGATGTCGCCACCATCATCGACCGCAGCGGCGTCGCGGTGCGCGCCGGAACCCATTGCGTCATGCCGCTGCTGGCGCGCTATGGCGTCAACGCAACCTGCCGGGCGTCGTTTGCGCTCTACAACACGCGCGAGGAGGTCGACAGCCTCGCGCAGGCCCTGGTCAAGGCTCAGGACATTTTCACATGAGCGACAAGACAGACGACAAGACCACCGCAGCGGCTCCGGACATCGCGCCGCAGACCCCATCGGCGCTGCCGGAGGCGGAGATCGCGCGCCTCACCGACGAGATCGTGGCGGCGCTGAAGACGGTCTACGACCCGGAAATCCCGGCCGACATCTACGAGCTCGGCCTGATCTACCGCATCGACATCGCCGACGACCGCTCGGTGAAGGTCGACATGACGCTGACCACGCCGAACTGCCCATCGGCGCAGGAGCTGCCGCAGATGGTGGAGGCGGCGGTGTCGAGCGTTCCGGGCGTGGGCAAGGTCGATGTCAGCGTGGTCTGGGATCCGCCCTGGGACCAGAGCCGGATGACGGACGAGGCCCGACTCGTGCTTAATATGTGGTGAGTTGCGAAGGGCGCTCCGGCACCCTACATAGATGCAAGAGAAGTTATTGGTATCGTTGAGTTATTGCAATTCGAAACGGAGACGACAATGGCCACGGTTCGGCCGCGACCCCAGGTGATGCGGCTCAGCGACGCCGCTGCGGCGCGCATCAAGGAGCTGATGGCGCGGGCCGATCGCCCGATCGCCGCGGTGCGTGTCGGCGTCAAGAACGGCGGCTGCGCCGGCATGGAATACACCATGGAGTACGTCGACCAGGTCGGCCCGACCGACGAGGTGGTCGAGGACAAGGGCGTCAAGTTGCTGATCGATCCGAAGGCGGTGCTGTTCCTGCTCGGCACCGAGATGGACTGGAAGGCCGGCAAGCTGTCGGCGCAGTTCGTGTTCAACAACCCGAACCAGACCTCGGCCTGCGGCTGCGGCGAATCGGTGCTGCTGACGCCGGCGAAGGGCGAGGGCGCCGAGGCGCGCTAGGCGACCTTGGGTTCGGCAGCCGGGGCGGGGGGTGCTCCGCCGAGCGCGAGCTCCGGATCGGTTTCGCAGATCACGCGGTTGCGGCCGTTGCGCTTGGCGGCGTAGAGGCAGGCGTCGGAGCGGGCGATCAGCGACTGCACGGTGTCGCCCTTGCGCAAGGTCGCGACCCCGAGCGAGATCGTCACCCGGCCGAGGTTCTGCCCGGTCGAGCGCTTCATCAGTTCCTTCGACATCACGGCGCGGCGGATGTGGTCGGCGACGGTGAGCGCCGAGCGCAGCACCGTGTTCGGCAGCACGACCGCGAACTCCTCGCCGCCGTAGCGCGCGGCGATGTCCTGGCCCTTGACGTTCTGCCTCATCGACATGGCGACCAGACGCAGCACCTGGTCGCCGGTGAGATGGCCCCAGGTGTCGTTGAACGACTTGAAATGGTCGACGTCGGTCATCACCAGCGACAGCGGCTCGCTCCTCTCGTTCGCGTCCGAGATCGCCTTGGCGAGGGTGTCGTCGAAGAACTTGCGGTTGGACAGCCCGGTCAGCGGATCGGTCAGGCTCTCGGTGCGCACCACCTCGAGGTTTTCCTGGAGCTGGGTGATCTCCTGCTTGGAGGCGGAGAGGCTCTGTTCGAGGGCGTTATTGGTTTTCTTCATCTCCTGCGCGGTTTGCACCAGGCTTTCGACGATGGCGCGCAGGCCCTCACCGCCCTTGGCGCTGCCGAGCTTGTCGGTAACGTCGGCGAGATTGGAAGTGAAGCTGCCGGCGGAGCCGACCGCCGAGTTGACCCTGGCCATGACCTGCTCGATCTCGTCCATCACCCGCGAGCCGACCTTGTCGAGCTTGTCGCTGAGACGGGTCGGCGACAGATAGGCGGTGTAGACCGCTTCGAGGTCCTCGTCGGACAGATTGCCGCTGCGGGCCAGCGTTTCGTTGATGGTCTGGTTGAGCGAAGGATTGTAGCCGGTCGCGTAGGAGTACCAGACCTCGTAATTGCGCGGGATCGCCGGCTGGTGCAGCGCCTTGATCTGGCTCAGCGCGATTTCCGCGAACGCCATGGTGCGTTCGTGCTCGTCGACGCGCTCCGTCATGCGAATCCCCTGGACCGCGGGCACGAATGCCTGACGGCCTACCCCGATTACCCAAAATGCCGCCGGGCGGTGCAGTGCGCCGGCAGAGGTAAGACCGTATTCGAGTGGGGTGAATGACTGGTAAACGCCGCGCCAAAACGAGGTTTTCAGGCCTTCAGTCGGATCGGCCGCAACAGGAAGGCCGGCAGCTGCGACAGCGACGCGTCGTCCGGCTCGTGATGACGGACCGGAGCGGCCGCCACCGGGGCCGGGCGGTGCCGCGGCTCGTCGATGCGCGCCACCGGCGCCGGCGGGCGTTCCTGCGGCGCCGCGGCAACGGGTGCTGCTGCCGGCGCGCGATCGTGGGTCCGCGGGGCGCGGTCTTGCCGTGGTCCGCGGCCGTGACGCTTGCCGCGCCCGCCGTCGCGCTCTTGCCGGCGAGGCGACTCGTCGGCGCGCGGCTGCTCGTCCGCCGCGGCCGGCGGCTCGCCGGCCCAGGCGATGCTCTGGCCGATCAGCTTCTCGATCGCGGCCACCGACTTGCCGTCGGCGGGCGAGACGATGGTGATCGCGGTGCCGGTCTTGCCGGCGCGGCCGGTGCGGCCGATGCGGTGGACGTAGTCGTCGGCGTGATGGGGAACGTCGAAGTTGAAGATGTGGCTGACGTCGGGGATGTCGAGGCCGCGCGCGGCGACGTCGGAGGCGATCAGCAGCGTGGTATCGCCTCGGCGGAAGCCGTCGAGCGCGGCGGTCCGCGCCGACTGGTCCATGTCGCCGTGCAGGGCCGCGGCGTTGAAGCCGTGCCGCACCAGCGAGCGATGCAGTTGCGCGACCTCGCGCTTGCGGTTGCAGAAGATGATCGCGTTCTTGAAGCTGTCGGCGGAGTTGATCAAGCGGCGCAGCGTGTCGCGCTTGTCGTGCGGCTCGCGGCCGGTCTTGACCAATTGCTGCTTGATCGCATCGACGGTGGTCGCCGGCTTGGACACCTCGACGCGCACCGGGTTGTGCAGGAACTGCTCGGTGATGCGCTGGATCTCCGGCGGCATCGTCGCGGTGAAGAACAGCGTCTGCCGGGTGAACGGCACCAGCTTGCAGATGCGTTCGATGTCGGGGATGAAGCCCATGTCCAGCATGCGGTCGGCTTCGTCGATGACGAGCAGCTCGACGCCCGACATCAGCAGCCGGCCGCGCTCGGAGTGGTCGAGCAGGCGGCCCGGCGTCGCGATCAGCACGTCGACGCCGCGAACCAGCTTGCTGTCCTGGTTGTCGAACGACACGCCGCCGATGATCAGGGCGACGTTGAGCTTGTGCTGGCTGCCGTACTTGATGAAGCTTTCTTCGACCTGGGCGGCGAGCTCGCGGGTCGGCTCGAGGATCAGCGTGCGCGGCATGCGAGCCCGCGCGCGGCCTTTCTCGAGCATGGTCAGCATGGGCAACACGAAGGCAGCGGTCTTGCCGGTGCCGGTCTGGGCGATGCCGAGCACATCGCGCCGCGCGAGCACGTGGGGGATCGCCTGTTGCTGAATGGGGGTGGGGATCGTGTAGCCGGACGCCGCGACGGCGGCGAGAACCTTGTTGGACAAGCCGAGTTCAGTAAAGGGCATAAAACCTCTAGTCGGGACCGCCCGGAACCGCGCCGGATTTCAAAAGAGACGGTAATGCGCGGGGAAAGCGGTCGAATCTGCATTCGTACCGTTGCGCGGAACATAGGCGCCAAAGCCTGAAAGTCAATGCTCCGACCCCACCTAAGTTAAATTAACTCCATCACTTTTCGCCCGAATGCCGTCGCAGGATCGTCACAAAGGATGGCTCGGGCCGACAGTCTGTGTGGTCGAATTCGATGGAAGAATTTGGTTGTCCGCACGCCGCCGGGCGCGGCCGATGTGCTGGCTCAAACGCCGGGAGCACGACGATTGTTCTTTTCATTTCATGGCGTTGCCGGCGGTGCTAAGGGGAAGCCATGCCAACCATGATCGACCTCATCGGCGAGACGCCGCTCGTCGAGATCACGCGGCTCGATCGCGGGCCTTGCCGGCTGTTCCTCAAGCTGGAGAGCGCCAACCCGTCGGGCTCGATCAAGGACCGCCCGGCGCGGGCGATGATCGAGGCGGCCGAGGCGGATGGCCGCCTCAAGCCCGGCGGCACCATCGTCGAAGCCACCGCCGGCAACACCGGTCTTGGTCTCGCTTTGGTCGGTGGCCTCAAGGGTTATCGCACCATCCTGGTCGTGCCGGACAAGATGTCGCGCGAGAAGATCCTGCATGCGCGCGCCATGGGCGCGCAGGTGTTCATCACGCGCTCGGACGTCGGCAAGGGCCATCCCGATTACTATCAGGATCAGGCGCAGGCAATCACGGCGCGGACCAAGGGCGCGATCTTCATCAACCAGTTCGAGAACCCGGCCAATCCGCTGGCGCACGAAACCACGACGGCGCCGGAGCTGTTGCGGCAGATGGACGGCGACATCGACGCGATCGTGGTCGGCGTCGGCTCCGGCGGCACGCTGACCGGGGTGGGGCGCTTCATGAAGCGGGCCTCGCCCAAGACCGAAATGGTGCTGGCCGATCCGGTCGGTTCGGTGCTCGCGCCCTACGTCAACTCCGGCGAGATGATCGAGGCGGGAAGCTGGACCGTCGAGGGCATCGGCGAGGATTTCGTGCCACCGAACGCCGATCTGTCGCTGGTGCGCACGGCCTACTCGATCACCGACCAGGAGAGCTTTGCCGCATCGCGCGATCTGCTGCGCAAGGAGGGCATCCTCGCCGGATCGTCGTCCGGCACGCTGCTGACCGCGGCGCTGCGCTACTGCAAGCGCCAGACAACGCCCAAGCGCGTGGTCAGCTTTGTCTGCGATTCCGGCGCCAAGTATCTCTCCAAGGTGTTCAACGACGCCTTCATGGCGCAGGAGGGCTGGATCGAGCGCACGCAGTTCGGCACCGTGCGCGATCTTGTCATCAACCGCCACGCCGAAGGCGGCGCGGTCGAGGTCCGGCCGCAGGATACGCTGCGCACCGTGTTCGCGCGCATGCGCGCTGCCGACGTGTCGCAGATTCCGGTGGTCGAGGGCGATCGGATCGTCGGCCTGGTCGATGAAAGCGATCTGCTGTCGGCCTTGCTCACCGACGAGGCGCGCGCGTTCGAGAAGCCGGTGAAGGATGTCATGGTGACGGGGCTCGAAACCATCTCCGCCGACGCGCCGATCAAGGAGCTGGTGCCGCTGTTCCGCAAGGACTACGTGGCGATCGTGATGGATGGCGAGAAGTTTCTCGGCCTGGTGACGCGGATCGATCTGATCAATCATTTCCGGGTGACGCTGTGACTGCACCGCCGTCATCGCCGGGAGCACTGTGATGATTCAACGAACTCCGTCATGCCCGGGCTTGTCCCGGGCATCCACGCCTTTCTTGCTTGCAGCCAAGACGTGGATGGCCGGGACATCAGGCGAGCGAAGCGACGCCGTCTTCGACGGCTATGCCCGGCCATGACGCGGGTAGAGAGGTGCCCATGACAACCAAATCCAACCGGCTCGACTTCGCCACGCGCTGCATTCATGCCGGCCAGGAGCCCGATCCCACGACCGGCGCGGTGATGATGCCGATCTATGCCACCTCGACGTTCGTGCAGCAGTCGCCGGGCGTGAACAAAGGCTACGACTACGCCCGCACCAAGAACCCGACGCGCATCGCCTGGGAAAAATGCATCGCCGACCTCGAGGGCGGCACCCGCGCCTGCGCCTTCGCCTCCGGCCTCGCGGCGATCGCGACCACGCTCGAATGCCTCGATCAGGGCGCGCATGTGGTCGCCTCCGACGATCTCTACGGCGGAACGCGGCGCCTGTTCGAGCGCGTGCGGCGGCGCTCGACCGGGATGGAGATCAGCTACGTCGATCTCTCCGACATCGCCAGGCTGGAAGCCGCGATCCAGCCCAATACGAAAATGATCTGGGTCGAGACGCCGACCAATCCGCTGCTCAAGCTGGTCGATCTGGAGCGCGTCGGAGCAATCGCCAAGCGGCGTAAAATCCTCTCGGCCGCCGACAACACCTTCGCCAGTCCTTACATCCAGCGGCCGCTGGAATACGGCTTCGACGTCGTGGTGCATTCGACGACGAAATATCTCAACGGCCATTCCGACATGATCGGCGGCGTCGCGATCCTCGGACAGAACCAGGAGTTGAACGAGCGTCTGGCGTTCCTGCAGAACGCGCTGGGGGCAATCCAGAGCCCGTTCGACTCGTTCCTCGCGCTGCGCGGGGTGAAGACGCTGGCGCTGCGCATGGAGCGACACTCGACCTCCGCGCTGAAGATCGCCGGCTGGCTCGAAGCGAATCGCAAGGTGCGGCGGGTGTTCTATCCGGGCCTGCCGAGCCATAAGCAGCACGCGCTGGCGAAGAAGCAGATGGACGCCTTCGGCGGCATGATCTCGGCGGAGCTATCAACCGATCTCGAAGGCTCGAAGCGGTTCCTGGAGCGCACGCAACTGTTCGCGCTGGCCGAGAGCCTGGGCGGCGTCGAGAGCCTGATCGAGCATCCGGCGCTGATGACCCACGGCTCGGTGCCGGCGGAGGTGCGGGCGGAGCTTGGCATCGGCGACGCGCTGGTGCGGCTTTCGGTCGGCATCGAGGACGCCGACGATCTGATCGCCGATCTGGAGCAGGCGCTGGCGGTGATCTAGTTCTAGCGCCGTCATGGCCGGGCTTGTCCCGGCCATCCACGCCTTGCTTTGTCAAATAAGGAAAGACGTGGATGCCCGGCACAAGGCCGGGCATGACGGGAACTCCAAGTCTCTGCGACAGGGCGACCCTTCGACTTTCATCGGATTTCCGCTAGGGTGCGGCCAACGCATCGGTCGCCGGTCGAGCGACGCTTGCGACCATTAAGGGAGGAAAATCTATGCGAATGATCCAATTCGGCCGCACGCTGCTCGGCACTTTGGCGCTGCTGACTGCGGCGGCGCTCAGCCCGGCGTCGGCGCAGGACGCGGCCAGCTTCCCCAACAAGCCGATCCGGGTGGTCGTGCCGTTCGCGGCCGGCGGCGGCAACGATATTTTCGCGCGCCTGGTCGGCCAGAAGGCCGGCGAGATTCTCGGCCAGACGCTGGTGATCGAGAACAAGCCGGGCGCCGGCGGCCGGATCGCCGCCGAATACGTGATGAACCAGCCGCGCGACGGCTACACGCTATTCGTCGGCGCGAGCGGCGTGATGTCGATCGCGGCCGCAGCCTATCCGAACTTGCCCTATCACCCGACCAAGACGTTCGTTCCGCTGGCAATGATCGCGAGCTTCCCGCTCATCCTGGTGGTGGCGCAGGATCATCCGGCCAAGAACGTCAAAGAGATGGTCGAGTGGGCGAAGAACAACCCGGACAAGGCCAACTATGCCGCGACCTCGCCGGCGTTCATCATCGCCAGCGAACTGCTCAAGCTGAAGAGCGGCATGCCCGGCACGATGATCCCCTACAAGAGCAGCAACGAGATGATCCTGAGCGTGATGCAGGGCCAGACCCTGCTCGCGATCTCCGACGGCCCG
>CAMDEB010000186.1 GCA_945893085.1 Rhodoplanes serenus
CCGCAATACGATCCAACTCTGTCTCGCGCCGCAGCCGCTCCGCCGCCAAGTCCCCAAAACCCAATCCGCTCATCGCCGCCCCCGAATCGTGATGGCCAAGCGATTCACAAAAGTACCTACTTCTGCAACAGTCCCCCAAGGGGAGAGGGGTGGGGTGAGGGGGACTAAGACTCTCGTGGGAATGAAACCCCTCACCCGGATCGCTTCGCGATCCGACCTCTCCCTATGGGAGAGGTGAAGTGGAGTGCGCGGCACTCGCTTCTTAATTCTGCACCTTGATCCCGCGCACGATCGGCTCCCAGCGCGTGTATTCCGCCGCGATGAAACGCCTGGCCTCCTCCGGCCCGTAGCCGGTCAGCGGGTCGTAGCCCGACTGGCTCAGCTTCTTGCGGAATTCGGGATCGCGCAACGCCGCCTGCGTCGGCTCGTTCAGCGCGTCGAGGATCGGCTTCGGCGTGTTGGCCGGCGCGAACATGGCGAAGAACGTCTGCGAGATCATGCCGGGAAGCCCGGACTCCTTCGACGTCGGTATCTCGGGCGCGGCTTCGAGACGCTCCGCAGCGTTGATCGAGATCAGCCGTATCTGGTCCGCGGTATGGAAGCCGATCACCTGATTGGTGACGTTGGCGAACACCATCGATATCTGCCCGCTGACGACGTCGCCGAACGCCGGAGCCAGCCCCTTGTAGGGCACGCTGACGATGTCGAGCCCGCCCGCAAGCTGCTTGAACAGTTCGCCGGACAGGTGCGTGTTGGTCCCGGTGCCGCCATGGCCGTACGACAGCTTTCCGGGGTTGGCCTTCACATAGGCGATCAGCTCGCCCAGCGTATGCACCGGGATTTTTGGGTTGATCGCGATCGCCGTCGCGGTGGTGCCGATCAGGAAGATCGGCGTGAAGTCCTTGATCGGATCGTACGACGGGCGATTGGTCGACAGCGGCTGCAGGATGTGGGTGTTGGTGCTGCCGAGCAGGATCGCGTAGCCGTCGGGCTCGGCGCGCGCCACTTCGACGGTGCCGATGATGGTGCCGGCGCCGCTGCGGTTCTCGACGACGAAGCTCGCCACGCCCTTCAGCCTTTCCGCCCATAGCCGCGCGACGATGTCATGCACGCCGCCGGGCGAGGAGGGGACGATGATCCGGATCGGCCGCGACGGGTAGGCTTGCGCCGCAACGCGCCGCGGCGCGCCAACGATCGGCAGCGCGATCGCGCTTGCCGCTGAAAGCAGAAGTTCCCGCCGGTTCATTCGACCTTGATCCCGGCGCGCTTGACCACCTCGGCCCACTTGGCGATCTCGGTCTTCACGAACGGATCGATGTCCTTCAACGCCATGGTGGATGGCTCGCCGGCGGTGGCGGCGATGCGCTGCCGGACGCTGGGCTCGGCGAGCGCCTTGGTCACTTCGGCATTTAGCTTTTCGATGATCGGCTGCGGCGTGCCCTTGGGCGCCCAAAGGCCGAACCAGGTATGGTACTCGTAGCCGGGCACGCCGGCTTCCTCGACCGTCGGCAATTCCGGCATCAGATCCGATCGCTTTCTGGAGGTGATGGCGAGCGCGCGCACCTTGCCGCCTTTCGCCAGGCTCATCGCCGTAGACATGTTGTCGAAGAACACCGGCACCCGTCCGGAGATCACATCTTGGTAGGCCGGCTGCGCGCCGCGATAGGCGATGTGTCCCATGTCGGTGCCGGTCATCATCTTGAACAGCTCAGGGGCGAGGTGCTGTCCGGTGCCGTTGCCGGCGGAAGCGTAGTCGATCTTGCCGGGCTGCGACTTCAGCAGCGCGATCAGTTCCTTGATCGACTTCACCGGCAGGTCGTTGTTCACGACCGCCAGGAACGGATAGGTGGCGAGCATCGCCACCGGCACGAAGTCCGCGACCGGATCGTAGGGCAGCTTGGCGAACAGGCTGGGATTGACCGTCATGTTGCCGTTGAGCCCGACCAGCAGCGTGTAGCCGTCGGGCGCCGCCTTGGCGACGGCGGTGGTGCCGACCAGCATGCCCGCGCCGGTGCGGTTTTCGACCACGAATGCCTGGCCGAGCTGTTTGGCGAGCTGATCGCCGATCAGCCGCGCGATGGTGTCGGTCCCGCCGCCGGCGGCGGAGGGGACGACCAGCGTCACCGATCGGACCGGATAGCTTTGGGCGTGCAAGGCCTCGGGCGCGGCGAGGCCGATGATGGCGGCGACGGCGGCGACCGCCGTGCGGAATGGCGTGATCATCGCGATGTCCTCCCTAAACTTTCCTCAAGGATATCGAGGCCGGACAACCGGGTCCATGGGCCCGACCTAGTTGGGTTTCAGGCCGGCGCTGCGGATCACGTCGGCGTATTTCTGCATCTCCGATTTCATGAATGCCGCGAGCTCCGCGCGCGTCGACGGCGCCGGCACGAAACCGAGCTTCTCGTAGCTCGCCTTGACCTCCGGCAGCTGCAGCGCACGCACGATCGACTTGTTGAGGAATTCGGTGATCTCCGACGAGGTGCCGGCCGGAACGATGATCGAGCTCCAGTTCGAGACTTCGACGCCCGGAATGCCGGCCTCCGCGAATGTCGGCACCTCCGGCAGCAGCGGCGAGCGCTTCGGCGTCGTCACCGCCAACGCCTTGAGTTGTCCGGAGCGCACCAGCGCAAGCGACGTGATGTCGCCGAACACATAGTTCACGTGGCCGCCGATCACCGCATTGAACGATGGCGGCGCGCCGGTGAAGGGCACGTGCACCACGTCCATGCCGGATTTCGCCTTCAGCAGTTCGCCCGAGAGATGCGGGCCCGCGCCGACGCCCGACGATGCCCAGCTCATGGTGCCGGGCTTGTCCTTCGCCTGCTTCACCAGATCGGCGACCGAGTTGATCGGGGAGTCGCCCTTGACCAGGATGAGGAACGGCGAGCTCGAGACCATCGACACCGGCTCGAAGCTCTTGATCGCGTCGTAGGGCAGCGTTTTGTAGAGGCTCGGCACCACGGTGTGCGACGTCGAGGCGATGTACAACGTGTAACCGTCGGGCTTCGCCGTGGCGACGAAGGCGGCGCCGATCGTGGTGCCGGCGCCAGGCTTGTTCTCGATGATGACCGGCTTGCCCCACTGCTTCTGCAATTGCTCGGCGAGGAAGCGCGCCTGGGCCTCGGCCGAGCCGCCCGGCAGGTAGGGAATGACGATCCGGACATGCGTGGTCGGATAGTCGAGGGCGCGCGATGTGCCCGATGACACGAGCAGGCATGCCGCAATCGCGGCGATAGCAAAACAGCCTCGGGACATCGTTCCCTCCTTGGGTTTTTTTGGTTTGCCCGGACGTTCAGTCGGCCACGCCGTGCTGACGAACGAAGCGACGCATCAGCTCGATGGCATGAACCGAAGCGGCCGAGTTCGGATCCTTGGTGATGAAGGTGTGCGGCTGTCCTTCGAATGTCTTCAGTGTGGCCTGGCCGCCGGCGGCACGGTACGACCTCTCGAAAGTCTGCGCCATGTACGGGGTCACGTTGTCGTCCTGGGTTCCTTGCAGAAGCAGCAGGATGGGCAAGCGCTTAACGCCGCGCTCCAGGATCAATTGCGGATTGGCTTCAGTCATCACCTCTTCGGTGCCGAAGAATTCGTGATGTGCCGAGACCAGGCGCGCGTTGTTCTTCGATTTCGCCATTCTGTATCGCGCCAGCGGATCGGCGATCGGCCAGCACGCCACCGCATAGGAAATCCTCGCATCGACATCGCCGAGCTCGGCGCCGCCCGTGGCGTATTGCGGATCGTGCGGGCGCAGCGCATTGAGCAGCATCAGGTGTCCGCCGCTCGAGGTGCCGACCGCGCCGACCCATTCGGGCCGGGTGTTGAACTTGGCGGCATTGGCCTTGAGCCAGCGGATGCCGTAGTTCACGTCGGCGACCGAGGCGGGATAGGGAAACTTCGGCGCCATGCGGAAGTCGAGCGCCGCGACCACGACGCCGGAGGCGGCGAGCGCCTGGTCGATCGCCTGGTTGGTGGTGCGGTCATTGCTGGTCCAGGCGCCGCCATGCACGCCGACGACGGCCGGAAACGGGCCCGATCCGCGCGGTCTGTAGAGCCGGGCCTGGAGCGCCTCGCCATCGATGCGGCGGTATTCGACGTCTTCGGATGTCACCTCATGGATCTGGAAGCTTGCGTACAGATTCATGTCGAAGGAACTCCAATGGTTGTCATGATCTCACCATATCATTCCGGCTCGAGGCCGGCGGCGCGCGCGATCTCCTTGATGCGTGCGACCTGGGCGGCGACGAACGGCTTGAACTCCGCAGGCGAGTCGCCGATCGGCCGGAAGCCGACGGCAATGAGCTTGTCGCGCACCTCCGGGATCGCCAGCATCTTCTTCACCTCTTCGTGCAGCTTCGCGAGTATGGGCGCGGGCGTCTTGGCCGGCGCCATCAGGCCGGTCCAACTGCCAAGCTCCATGTTGGCAACGCCGGCCTCCCGCAGGGTGGGAACGTTCGGCAGGCCGGGATAGCGCTGCGGCGCGCCATAGCCGAGCGCGCGGATCTTGCCGGTCTCGATGAACGACACCGACGTGTGCGGCAGGAAGAATGCCATCTGAACGTCGCCGGCGATCACCGCGTTCACCATCTGCGGACCGCTGCGATAGGGCACGTGCACCATCTTGGTGCCGGTGCGCACCTGGAACAGTTCGGCTGCGAGATGCAGCACGTTGCCGTTGCCCGGCGTCGAGAAGGCCACGGCCTTCGGCGTTTTCGCCAGTGCGATCAGCTCCTGGACATTCTGCGCCGGCACCTTCGGATTGACGCCGAGGATGAATCCATCGACCGCGCAGACATTGGTGACCGGCTCGAAATCCCGGATCACATCGAACGGCAGCGTCTTGTGAAACGCGGGATTGATCACGAACGATGACGAGGTGACCAGCAGCGTGTAGCCGTCGGGCGGCGCTTCCGCCACCGCCTGCACGCCGATGACACCGCCGCCGCCGGGCTTGTTGTCGATGATGAAGCTCTGTCCGGTCTGGATCGACAGGTGCTGGCCGACCAGCCGCGCCACCACGTCGGGCGCGCCGCCCGGCGCGAACGGCACCACCAGCCGCACCGCCCGGTTGGGATAGGACTGCGCGCCGGCTTCCGTGCCGATGCCGAGCAGGCAGGCGAGCAGGACCAGCAGTCTAGCGGGGACATTCATTGTTCTTACGGCTCCTTGGCGCCGGAGATTTTCACCAGCTCCGACCATTTGGCGTGCTCGGTCTTGATCTGGTCGGAAAACGCCCTGCGGCTGATGTCGCCGGCGATATAGGCCTGCGGCTTGATGAAGGTCTCGACGAACTGCGGCTGCTTGAGGATCGCCGCGACGTCGTTGTGAATCTTGTCGAGCACGGCCTGCGGCGTGCCGGCCGGCCCGGCGAATCCGAACCACACGCTGATGCCGTAGCCCTTCACCGTCTCGCCGATGGTCGGCAGCTCCGGCCGCGCCGGCAGCCGCCGGTCGTTCGCGGTCGCGACGATCTTCAGCTTGCCTTCCTTCTCCAGCGCGTCGAACACCGAATAGGTCACCATGTACATGGTGGTGCGGCCGCCGAGCAGATCGGTGAGCGCGGGCGTCGTGCCGCGATACGGTACATGCAGGATGTCGACGCCGGCGAGATGCTTGAAATACTCCATCGCCACGTGGGTGTAGGAGCCGACGCCGGGGCTGGCGTAGGTCAGCTTACCGGGGTTCGCCTTGGCGTAGGCGATCAGCTCGGGAATGGTCTTGCCCGGAGCGTTGTTGGCGATCGCCAGCACCGGCGCGAGCTGCACCGCGAGCGCGATCGGCGCCAGGTCCTTGAGCGGATCGAACGGCAGCTTGGCGTAGATGTGCGGGTTGATGACGAACGACGAGCTGTCGGTGAACAGCAGCGTGTAACCGTCGGGCTGCGACTTCGCCACCGCGTCGGCGCCGAGCGATGTGCCGGCGCCGGGCCGGTTCTCGACCACCACCGGTTGGCCCCACATTTCGGAGAGCCGCTGCGAGATCGCGCGCGCCACCGTGTCGGTGCCGCCGCCCGGCGTGTAGGGCACGACCACCTTGACCGCTCGCTCCGGATATTTTTGCGCCTGCGCCGCGAGCGGACACAGGAGCGCGGCAAGCGCGATCGCCAGAGACCAAGGAGCGGCCCGCATTTGATCCTCCCATGTTTGAGAGGAACCCTACCGCGATTGAGCGCCGCTCTGCTACCGCCCTGGCGTTGTCGAAGGGCGTGCGCAATCGCCGCGCGCAGCGTCGGCGCGTTCAGTTCGGCTCGATTTTCGCGGCCTTCACCGCCTCGCCGGTCCGTTCGACCTCTCTGCGGAAGAACGCCGCGACCGCGGCTGCGTCGCGATTGTCGGGATGGTAGCCGTCGCGCGCCATGACACCGGCCACGGCGGGCGCTTGCAGCGCCTCGCGGATGGCGGTGTTGAGCTTGTTGACGACCTCCGGCGGCGTCTTGCCGGGTGCGAAGAATATGCCCCACGAACCGATCGGCTCCAGGCTGGGCAGGATATCCTTCATCAGCGGTACGTCCGGCAACAGCGGAAACGGCTTGCTGCCGGTGAAGGCGAGCGCGCGCACGCGGCCCTCCTTGACCAGGCCCATCACCGACGGCGGCGTGACGAACATCATCTGCACGCTGCCGCCGAGCAGTCCGGTCATCACCTCCGACGCGCCCTTGTAGGGAACGTGCTGCAACGAGATGCCGGCCTTCTGGCTGAACAGCTCGGTCGCGAGATGCAGGCCGTTGCCGACGCCCGGCGAGCCGTAGAGCACGCGGTTTGCCTTGGCGTGGGCGATGAACTCCGGCACGGTCTTGATCGGCGATTTCGAGTCGACCAGCATCAGCAGGCCGTCGAGGATGCCGACCGTCGCGATCGGCGTGAGGTCGGTCAGCAGATCGTAGCCGAGGTCGCGGTAGATGTAGGGCGTCGACGCGATCGAGGAGCTGGAGAACAGCAGCGTGTAGCCGTCGGGCTTCGACTGCGCGACCGTGCGCGAGGCGATGGTGCCGTTCGCGCCGAGCCGGTTCTCGATGTAGAACTGCTGGCCGAGAATGGTGGACAGCTGCGCCGAGACGTTGCGCGCCTGGATGTCCGGGCCGCTGCCGGCGGCGAAGCCGACCAGCATGCGCACCGGATGGTCGGGATAGGTCTGCGCCTGTGCCGCGAGCGGACAGAGCATCGCGAGGCACACGATCGTCAGACGCCAACCAGCAGCCCGCATTTGATCCTCCCTCATTTGGGAGGAGCCTAACCCGATTGAGCGCCGCGCTGCTACCGCCCTGATCCGCCGGCAATGTCGCTCGCGGATGCAGTCTCCCGAGATGTGCAAAGCCCCGGAGGCGAACCTCCGGGGCTTGCGTTCATGCTCGTCGCTTAAGTCTCAGCTCCGGGTGCGCATGCGCACCATGAAGTTGTCGAAGCCCATCTCCGCGACTTGCATCCAGAGATAGGAGTCGTTTCGGAACGGCACGAGACTGTCATACATCTTCTTGAACATCGGATTGGTCCGCGACAGATCCGCATAAATTTCATTGGCGGTCTTAAAGCAGGCCTCCATCACGTCTTGCGGGAACGCTCGCAATTCCGCTCCGCCGGACAGCAGGCGCTTCAACGCCGCCGGATTGCCGTGGTCGTATCGGCCCACGACCCATCCCCATGCGTCGCCGGACGCCGTCATGATCGCGTTCTGGTAGTGCTTCGGGAGCTCGTTCCATTTGGTCAGGTTCATGATGTTGTGGGCTTGGCCGCAGCCTTCCCACCAGCCCGGATAGTAGTAGTACTTCGCGACCTTGTAGAACCCGAGCTTCTCGTCGTCATACGGCCCCACCCATTCGGCCGCGTCGAGCGTGCCCTTCTCGAGCGCCGGATAGATGTCGCCGGCGGCGAGCTGCTGCGGCACGACGCCGAGCTTCGAGACGATGGTGCCGGCGAAGCCGCCGATCCGGAACTTGAGGCCGGACAGATCGCTGAGGCTTTTGATCTCCTTGCGGAACCAACCACCCATCTGCGCGCCGGTGTTGGCCGATGCGACACCGATGCAGTTGTAGCTTTTCAGCAGATCGTTCAGCAGCTCGTGGCCGCCGCCGAAGCGAAGCCAGGAGTTCATCTGGCGCGCGTTCAGCCCGAACGGCAACGCGGTGCCGTAGGTAAACGCCGGGTCCTTGCCCCAGTAGTAATAGAGCGCGGTGTTGCCCATCTCGACGGTGCCGCTTTGCACCGCGTCGAGCACCTGCAACCCCGGCACGATCTCGCCGGCGGCGAAGACCTGGATCTGGAACCGGTTGTCGGTGATCTCGGCGATACGTTTGGCGAAGTATTCGCACCCGCCATAAAGCGTATCGAGCGACTTCGGCCAACTCGCCGTCAGCCGCCATTTCACTTCCGGCATCGATTGTGCGATGGCCGGAGCTGCAACCGCCGACGCGGCAACCCCGACGCCCGCAGCTTTCAGAAATTCACGACGTTTCATGGCGTTCCCCTCTTTGTGTCTGTTGTCGACGCGAGGAGACCGCAACCCGTCACGACGACCCATCCTCTCGTCGACACAGTGCGCGGTGATGCTACGCCACAACCGACACCGAGGGAAAAGGAAAAGCCCGGAGTCGAGGCCACATGCGCCTATCGTTGCGCTTGGGTACTATCGCCGCACGGCTGCGGCGAGGGGCGCAGCCGCGTTGGTCGCGGCGCGGACA
>CAMDEB010000187.1 GCA_945893085.1 Rhodoplanes serenus
ATTGGCCATGATCCCCAACCGGCGCAGACCGGGGAGAACCTCGCGCAAGAGTTCGAGCCGCTTGCCGGCAAGATCGGTCGCCTGGAGCGACAGACCAGTGACGTTGCCGCCAGGCCGCGCCAGACTGGCGACGACGCCGGTGCCAACCGGGTCTCCCAAAAGCGCAAAGACGATCGGGATGGTCGACGTCGCCTGCTTGGCCGCGGGTGCCGCGGCGCCCCCTGCGAAAATGACGTCGACCTTGAGCCTGACGAACTCGGCCGCGATCTCGGCATGGCGCTCGCTGCGTCCCTCCGCCCAGCGGTATTCGATCGCGACCGTGCGACCCTCGATCCAGCCGAGCTCGCGCAGCCTTTGCACAAAAGCGGCGGTCCATGGGCCCCAGGCCGCAGGCGTGGCCGCGCCCAGGAATCCAATGGTCGGCAGCTTGCCCGGCTGTTGCGCGCGCGAAGCGAGCGGCCACACAACCGCCGCGCCGCCGAGCAGCGTGATGAACTCGCGCCGTCGCATATGCTCGCCCCCAAACGAACCCCGCCTCGTGCAACGACAAATCATAGCAGCCGCCCACCAGGCGATGTGTGAGAAAGTGCACACAACCGGACCTTCGGTGCCTCGGCTTGCCTTGCTTGGGCACGGGCCTAACATGCGGCCCGGGCATCGGGAGCGCGCGTACATCATGGCGGAAGCAGCGAAGGAATTGGTCGGCGTCGTCGGCACCGGCCGGATGGGCCTGGCGATCGCCAAGCACCTCATCAGGCACGGCTACGGCGTCATCGGCCAGGACATCGACCAAAAGGCGCTCGACGCCGCGAAGGCCACCGGCGCACAAACCGTCAAGACGGCGGCCGAGGTCGGCAAGGCCGCGCGCTTCGTCATCGTCGCGGTGGGCTACGACGAGGAGGCGGCGGCGGTGATGCTCAACGACGATGGCCTGCTGACGACGATGGGCGCCGGCTCGGTGATCTCGGTGTCGTCGACCTGCACGCCCGACCACGTGAAGATGCTGGCCGAGAAGGCACGGGCCAAAGGCATCGACGTGCTCGACGCGCCGATCTGCCGCGGCGCGCGCGCCGCCGATGACGGCACCATGCTGAGCCTGTGCGGCGGCAAGCTTGAGGTGTTCAAGCGCGCCGAGCCGGTGCTGCGCACCTTCTCCTCCGACGTCATGCTTCTTGGCGACGTCGGCTCGGGTCAGTTCGGCAAGGCGCTGAACAACTTCCTGCTCTGGGTGAACGGCGTCGCGCTGATCGAGGCCGGACGCCTGAGCGAGGCCAACGGCATGGACCTGGTAAAGCTGCGCGAGGCGTTGCTGATCAGTTCGGGCGCGTCGGATGCGCTGAAGAACTGGGAGAACGTCTCCTTCACCTGGGCGCTCAAGGACATGCAGATCGTCATCAAGATGGCCGACAAGGCCGGGCTGTCGCTGCCGATCGCCGGCGCGATCAAGGAACTGGTCAAGGACGGCCGCCGCATCAAGCAGACCAATCCGCCGGATTGGACAGGAAGGAATCGCTGATGGCCTCGCCCAGCACAGGCGCCTCGGCGACCGATAAGGTCTCGCAGCGCATCGTCGATGCCGCGGCGGATTGCGGCATCTCGCTGGTGGCGAGCCTGCCGGACGGCTGGATCACCAATCTCATTTCGCATTTCGCCGAAGACGCGCGCTTCAAGCACGTCGCGGTCAACCGCGAGGAGTCGGCGATCGGGCTGTGCTCGGGCGCGTTCTTCAGCGGCATGGGCACGTTCGCGCTGATGGGCGCGTCGGGCTTCCTGACCTGCGTCTATGCGATCACCAAGATCAACTACACCTATCAGATCCCGATGCTGATCGGCATCACGCTGCGCGGCCGCCCGGGCGACCGCGCCAAGTTCCACCAGTCGAACGGGCTTTATCTCGAGCCGCTGATCGCGGCGATGAACATGCCGTTCGTGCCGATCGAGCGCGCCGAAGACATCCCGCGCCTCGCCACCGCCTACAAGCACAGCCGCGTGATGTCGCGCCCAGTGGTGGTCGGCTTCACGCGCGAAGTGCTGCGGGGGGAAGCGTGATGAACTTCGAAGCATGCTTCCGGTTGCTGGCCGACCGGTTCAAGGACGACATCGTCGTCACCTCCGCCGGCAACTGCTCCGAGCTGTGGTGGGAGATCACCGGCGAGACCGAACGGGTGTTCTACCTCGAAGCGTCGATGTCGCTCGCGCCGCTGTTCGCCGCCGGCATCGCGCTCGGCACCACGCGCACGGTGATCGCGCTCAACGGCGACGGCGCGTTCGCGATGAACCCCGGCACGCTGCTGGTCGAGCGGCAACTGGCGCTGCCGAACCTCAAGCATTTCGTGGTGTCGAACCGCGTCTACGGCTCGACCAACGACCTCGGCCATCCGTTCGGCGAGATCGCCGACTATGCGGGAATGGCGAAGGCGTCGGGCATCGAGCGGGTCTACGATTTCTCAACCATCGAAGGCCTCGGCCAGGGTCTCGACGAGATGATCCGGGTGCCGGGTCACGCCTTCGGCGTACTGCACGTCGATCCGCTCGGCCGCCATGTGCCCTCGCCGGCGCTCGACGGGCCGGAGGTGAAATTCCGCTTCGGCCGCTGGCTGGAGCGCACCGGCGGCAAGCCGGTGTTCGACGTGCCGCTGCCCAAGACGTGATCGCGGGATCGCTTCCGCGCACCCCGGCAGTGTGCTAGCGTTCAGGCCAATCAAGCAAGCGGCGACGTCGGCCGGATTCGGTCGCGCGACCGCAGGCCAGGGAGCTAAACCATGGATGGCAAAGGCGCTGCATCGCCGCTGCTCGCGCTCGCGATCCTGATCGGGTCGTTGGCAACGGCCACCGCGCAGGACTCGTTCAAGGTGGCGGTGCCGCAGCGCGGCGTGTGGGACGCCGCCGTCCCCGAGCTCGGCATGCGCGGCGGCATCTTCCAAAAGCACGGGATCAATCTCGAAATCCTCTACACCCAGGCCGGCCCGGAATCGATCCAGGCGCTGATCGGCGGCAGCGTCGACATCGCGACGGCCTCCGGCGTGTCGGCCGCCTTCGGCACCTTCGCCAAGGGCGCGCCGATCCGCATCATCTCCAACGAGATCATCGGATCGCCCGACCTCTATTGGTACGTTCCGGCCAACTCGCCGATCCGCAAAGTCGAGGATTTCAACGGCAAGACGGTGGCGTATTCGCTCCAAGGATCGTCAAGTCACGCCGGGCTCCTGGCGCTGATCGCGCAATACAAGCTTCAGGTCAAACCGACCTCGACCGGCAACATCCCCGCCACCGTCACGCAGACCATGAGCGGCCAGGTCGACGTCGGCTTCGGCGCGATCCCGTTCGCGCTCGACATGGTGGAGGACGGCAGGATCCGCATGATCGTGACCGGCAACGACGTGACCAGCCTGCGGACCCGCACCGGCCGCGTGAACCTGACCAACGTGGCGACCCTGCAGAACCGCAAGGAGGCGCTCATTCGCTTCCATGCGGCCTACAAGGAAACCGTCGAGTGGATGTACTCCAACCCCGCCGCGCTCAAGCACTACAGCGAGTTCTCCAGGGTGCCCGAAAAGGTGGCGGCGCGTGTGCCCCAGTTGATACCGAAAGCCGCCCTGGCGCCGGAACAGGTGGTCGGCATCGATCAGATCATGGCCGAGTCGATCCAGAACAAGTTTCTGACGGCGCCGCTCAGCAAGGAACAGCTCGCCGAGCTGATCCGCATCTCCGATGTGATGAAATAGCGCGCCGCTCGGCCGGAGGACGGCGCTAGCGCTGGCGCCTACCCGCCGGCCCAGACCTGCCGCGCGACGCCGACCAGCCGCGCGAGCTTCGCCTCCTGGTCGCGCTCGCTCAGCGGATTGCCGCCGATCGAACTGGAGAAGCCGCACTGCGGGCTGATCGCGAGCTGCTCCAGCGGCGCGAACTTTGCCGCCTCGTCAATTCGCCGCTTCAGGTGTTCGGCGGACTCCAGCTCCGCCGTCTTGCTCGACATGATTCCGAGCACGGCCACCTTGCCCTTCGGCAGCAGCCGCAGCGGCGCGAACGAGCCCGCCCGCGCGGTGTCGTATTCGAGGAAATAGCCGTGCACGCCGATTTCGTTGAACAACACGTCCGCCACCGGATCGTAGCCGCCCTCCGCCATCCAGTGGCCCTCGCGATTGCCGCGGCACTGGTGGAAGGTGACCGTGACGTGGCCGGGAACGCCGGCCAGCACCTCGTTCATCCGCCGCGCGTAGAGACGCAGCAGCGCGTCGGGCTCCGAGCCCCAGCGTTGCACGGTTTCGCGATGCATCGGGTCGCAGAGGAAGGCGATGCTGGTGTCGTCGAACTGGATGTAGGTCGCGCCGGCATCGACCAGTGCCTTCACCTCTTGCCGGTAGGCGGCAATGACGTCGGCCCAGAACGCATCGATGTCCTGGTAATGACCCTCGCGGATGCCCTTATCGCCGCCGCCGAACATGTGCAGGATCAGCGGCGCCGGCAGCGTGACCTTGGACACCGCCGCGCAGTGGCGCTTGAGGAACTCGAAGGCGCGCACCGTGGCGCTCGGCCGCCAGCGGACCGGTCCGGTAACCCACAGGCGCGAGGCGGCCTGCGTCGCGCCCTGCCCGTCGCGCCATCCCATCTCGGCGTTGCCCTTGCGGTCCGCCGAGAAGCCCTCCCATCCCATGATCAGGTCGAGCCACCAGCTCCGGCGCCGGAATTCGCCATCGGTCGCCGATTGCAGGCCGACGCGCTGCTGCATCGCGACCGCGTCGAGGATGCATTCGTCCTCGATCGCCTTGAGCTCGGCGTTGCCGTGCGGCCCGAGATGCTGGTCAGGAGTCTGCGGCCCGAGCAATCGCTCGCGCGCGTCCTTCAGCCGCTGCGGACGCAGGAAGCTGCCGACGACATCGGCCCGGAACGGCGGCCGGCTTGCGGCCATTACGGCTGACGCAGGTTCAGCGTCTTTGCGAGCTGCTGCATGGTCTGCCATTCCTGCTCCATCGCCCGCCCCATTTCCTCCGGCGTGCTCGATACGATCGGCGTGCCGTTCTCAGCCAGCCGCTTTTGCAGCTCGGGGTCCTTCGACGCCTGGATGAAAATGTCGCGGATGCGGCTGACCAGCGCCGGCGGCATGCCGGCGGGCCCAGCCAGGGCGAACCAGCTCGCGACCTTCTCCTTGCCGAAGCCGAGCTCATTGAGCGTCGGCACGTCGGGCAGCCGGTCCCATCGCTGGTCGGCGTCAAGCGCCAGCGCGCGCAGTTTCTTGTCGGCGATCAACGCGCGGGAAGTGTTCAGCGTCGGCCAGGAGAAATCGACGCGGCCGGTGACGAGATCGGCCATCATCGGCTGGCCGCCTCGGTAGTGCGTCGTCTCGAACGGCACCTTGTCGGCGAGCAGGATTTTCGCGCCGAGCAGGTGCGAGGGCGATCCGAGGCCGGGCGTGCCGAAGGTCAAGCCGCCCGGCTTCTTGCGGCCCCAGTCGTGCATCTCGGCCATCGTCTTTGCCGGGCTGTCTCCCGGCACGGTGAGCACGACCACGCTGTTGAACAGATACGTGATCGGCGAGAAGCCTTTGACCGGCTCGTAGGTGGCGTTGCTCACCGCCGGCACGGTGGCATGCTGCGAGCCGGAGAACACCAGCAGCGTGTGACCGTCCGGCGCCGCGTTCTGCACCGCCGCCGCTGCAACGCCACCACCCGCGCCGGTGCGGTTCTCCACCGTCACGCGCTGGCCGGTGATCTTCGCGGCGGCCTCCGCATAGAGCCGCGCCGTCGTGTCGGTGATGCCGCCGGCGGCGAGCCCCACCATCAGCGTGATCGACCGGTTCGGATAATCCTGCGCCGGCGCGGCGGTCGCAAACAGGGCGAGCGTGACGCCAGCCAAAGCCAAAAGACGCGTGCGCGGCATGTGTGCCTCCCCGATTGCTGAGCGATGGCCTTTGCCAAATCGTAGCATCAGGGATGGGCGGGCCGGAAGGTGACTTTTGGATTGCAGGCGCTGCATCCACCGCTGCCCACCGCTCTGTCGTCATGCCCAACACCGAAGCTTGCGCCGTTGGCAGAGCGCGCACCACGCGATAGCGTGGGCGAAACGCTTCAGCGCGGCGCTATCTTGGCCTGCACCCGCTGATCGAACCGCGCCACGTTGACGATCAGGCGCTGGTGCGAACCATCGCCGATCAAATCCCGTTCGTCGTGCGCCTCGACCCGGAACTCCAGTGTGCGGCCATTCACCGAAACAAGCCGGGCGGTCGCGCGTGCGCGCATGCCGACCGGCGTCGCCGCGATGTGCCGCACGTCGAGCCGGGTGCCGAGGCTCTGATGGCCGGCCGGGATCAGGTTTTCGACCGCGTCGAGCGCCGCAGCCTCCATCAGGTTGATCATCACCGGCGTGGCGAGCACACGCACGCGGCCGCTGCCGATGCTCGGCGCGGTGTGCTCGTCGCCGACGATCAGTTCCGCGTGACCCTCCAGGCCGGGCACGAGCTTCGACAGGTCCATCGTGAAGTCCTTTCCGTTCGATCGGCCGACGCTCGGTATGCTCGCCAACCTATACCGAAGCGCCTGAGAATGGCGGCGGCCCGCAACGAATGGCAGCCACCAGCTGTTCCACACCCTTCCCTCTCCGGCCGACTCCACCCATATTCCGGGCGATGGCCAAAGCTCCCGACAAGCCGAAAAAGCCCCGCGACTACGCCCGCCCGACGCGCGCCAAGGCGCATCGGCCGGACTCAGCCCCGACCGATCCGGCGCTGGCGCGGCTGCTCAACCCCGGCATTGAAAAAGGCACCGCCGGCATGGGCTCCGGCACCGCGCTGCAGCCGCCGCCGGACAACTCGTTCGACCGCCGCGCCGATTTCTCCAACGCCCACAAGGCGCGCAAATCGACGCAAGCGGCCGGCTTCAGCGAGGCGCCGCAGCGCGGCTACGTGGGGCGCGAAGCAACACCGGACATCAGCGCCGAGCTCGCCAACGCGCTGGGCTACGGCAACACCGATCCGACCGCGCCGATCGTCGAGCGGCAGCCGGGTGAAGAGGACGAGTGGAGCAGCTTCGCCGATCCGAAGCGGGAAAAGCGGGTCATGCACCGGCCGACGCCGCAGCCGGTGTCGCTCGGCGTCACCGCCAGCATGCAGGCGCTGGAAAGTCTGCTGCGCGAGGGCCGGCCCGAGTTCAACGCCGCGGCCTGGACGCCGCATCGCCCGCCGCGGCCGGACAAGTCCGAGGGCGGCCGGCCGTTCGTGCTCAAATCCGACATGGTGCCGAAGGGCGACCAGCCGACCGCGATCCGCGATCTGGTCGAGGGCGCCAGGCGCAACGACCGCAGCCAGGTGCTGCTCGGCGTCACCGGCTCGGGCAAGACCTTCACCGTCGCCAAGGTGATCGAGGCGACGCAGCGCCCGGCGCTGGTGCTGGCGCCGAACAAGACGCTCGCCGCCCAGCTCTACGGCGAGTTCAAGAGCTTCTTCCCGGACAACGCGGTCGAGTATTTCGTCTCATATTACGACTACTACCAGCCGGAAGCCTACGTGCCGCGCACCGACACCTACATCGAGAAGGATTCCTCGATCAACGAGCAGATCGACCGCATGCGCCACTCGGCGACGCGGGCGCTGCTCGAGCGCGACGATGTCATCATCGTCGCCTCGGTGTCGTGCATCTACGGCATCGGCTCGGTCGAGACCTATTCGGCGATGACCTTCACGCTCAAGCGCGGCGAGAAGATCGACCAGCGCCGGCTGATCGCCGATCTGGTGGCGCTGCAATACAAGCGCGTGCCGGATTTTTCGCGCGGCACTTTTCGCGTGCGCGGCGACACCATCGACGTGTTCCCGGCGCACTACGAGGACCGCGCCTGGCGCATCAACCTGTTCGGCGACGAGGTCGAGAGCATCGACGAGTTCGATCCGCTCACCGGCCACAAGACCGACGAGCTGGAGTTCGTCAAGATCTACGCCAACTCGCACTACGTCACGCCGCGGCCGACGCTGATCCAGGCGATCTCCGGCATCAAGCACGAGCTGCGCGAACGGCTCGCCCAGCTCAACGACAGCGGCCGCCTCTTGGAGGCGCAGCGGCTCGAGCAGCGCACCATCTTCGATCTGGAGATGATGGAGGCGACCGGCGCCTGCGCCGGGATCGAGAACTATTCGCGCTCCCTCACCGGCCGCCGCCCCGGCGAGCCGCCGCCGACGCTGTTCGAGTATGTGCCCGACCGCGCCATGATCTTCGTCGACGAGAGCCACGTCACCATTCCGCAGATCGGCGGCATGTTCCGCGGCGACTTCCGGCGCAAGGCGACCTTGGCCGAATACGGCTTCCGGCTGCCGTCGTGCATGGACAATAGGCCGCTGCGCTTCGAGGAATGGGACGCGATGCGGCCGCAGACCGTCGCGGTGTCGGCGACGCCCGGCCCGTGGGAGCTGAACGAATCCGGCGGCGTGTTCGCCGAGCAGGTGATCCGCCCGACCGGGCTGATCGATCCTCCCGTCGAAGTCCGCCCGGCCCGCACCCAGGTCGACGATCTCGTGGGCGAGGTCCGCGCGGTGGCGCAGCAGGGCTACCGCTCGCTGATCACCGTGCTGACCAAGCGCATGGCCGAGGACCTCACCGAATACCTGCACGAGCAGGGCATCCGCGTGCGCTACATGCACTCCGATAT
>CAMDEB010000188.1 GCA_945893085.1 Rhodoplanes serenus
CATCGTCTCGGTCTGGCGTTCGAGGCGTGAAACACGATAGCGTATCGCCTTTGTAGGAGGATTGATCATGAGCGCAGAAGCCCGCCTGAAACAGCTCGGCATCACGCTGCCCGCCGTGCCGAAGCCGGTCGCCAACTACGTGCCGTACCGGCTCGCCGGCAACCTGCTGTTCCTGTCGGGGCAGGGCCCGCGCGACGCCCAGGGCGGCATGCTGACCGGCAAAGTGGGAGCCGAGGTAAGCGTGGAAGAGGGTTACAACCGCGCTCGGCTGATCGGGCTTGGCCTGCTGGCGGCGACGCGCGATGCGCTCGGCTCGCTCGATCGGGTCGAGGCGATTCTCAAGGTGCTCGGCATGGTCAACGCGGTGCCTGATTTCAAGGACCAGCCCAAGGTGATCAACGGCTGCTCCGACCTGTTCGTCGAAGTGTTCGGCGACCAGATCGGCCGGCACGCCCGCTCCGCCGTCGGCATGGGCTCGCTGCCGAACCAGATCTCGGTCGAGATCGAAGCCGTGCTCGCCGTCAAAGCGTGAAGGGGATTGTCGGATCGCCTGGAATTTTTCCAAAGGACGTTTGCGCTGGACTCTTGCCTCATCGTCACGAATCGATTCTCCTGATGACTGCAACTCACTGCTGTTCGTTGCGTCCCCGCGTTGTGAAAAACCCTGTGCACAAAAGGTGCACGGCCTGTGGTTTGGGCAACACGCGGTTGCCAGCACCTCACTTGCAAGCAACGATCATCCGTCGCCTGTGCGGCGGCCGGCGGTATTTCGATGGCGCATCGGCAATTCCCGCACGCATTGGACGCTCCCGCGCTGAAATGGCGCGACCTCGCCGAGCGTCGCCGCGCACATTTCATCGAGCTCTATGACAGTGGCCGCTGGCAGCACTACTACACCTACGAACAGTTCGTTGCCGGCATGCGCCAGGCGGTGTCCGCTGCCAACCGCTGGGCGGAGATCGCGCCCAAGCCCGGGGACGCGCGCCGGCCGGTGGGCTGAACGACATATCAAAAGCAGGCGACCGTCATGGCCGGGCTTGTCCCGGCCATCCACGTCTTTAGTGTTGATCGAAAGCAAGACGTGGATGCCCGGCACAAGAGCCTGTCCTTGGGCCGGCCAAAGGCCGGACCCGAGGGCCGGGCATGACGCGGTGAGAGCATGAGTTCAGCGGTTAGCAGCGAACGTCAAATCCTCGACTGGCTCGCAAGCCAGCACGGCGCCATGCTGGCGCTGCTGGAAACCCTGGTGAACACCGACAGCGGCTCCTACGACAAGCCCGGCGTCGATGCGGTCGGTGGCCATATCCGGCACTTCCTGTCCGACCAGGGCATCGACAGCAACGTGACCCCTGACGATAAGTTCGGCGACGCGATCAGCGCTACGGTCGGTCACGGCTCGAACCGGCCGATCCTGCTGATGGGGCATCGCGATACCGTCTTTCCGAAGGGCGAACCGGCGCGCCGCCCGTTCCGCATCGAGGCCGGCCGGGCGCACGGCCCGGGTGTCGCCGACATGAAGGCCGGCCTGGTGATGAACTGCTTCGTGCTCGCGGCGCTGAAGAGATTCGGCGGCACGCCGGCGACCGTGGTCGGCCTGTTCACCGGCGACGAGGAGATCGGCTCGCCATTCTCGCGTCCGGTGATCGAGCATCATGCCAGAGGCGCCCGCGCGGTGTTCAACTCCGAGCCGGGGCGGGCGAGCGGCGCCGCGGTGACCGGCCGCAAGGGCGGCGTGTTCATGCGTTTCGACATCACCGGCAAGGCGGCGCATTCCGGCGCCAACTTCGAGGCCGGCATCAGCGCGATCAACGAACTGGCGCACAAGACGCTGGCGCTGCATGCGCTGAGTGACGTGCCCAAGGGCATCACGCTCAATGTCGGCGTCGTCTCCGGCGGCCAGACCGTCAACACCGTCGCGCCCTCGGCGCGCGGCGAGGTCGACCTGCGGTTCATCACGCCGGCCGACCGCGCGGCGGCGATGGCGAAGGTCGAGGCGATCATGGCGAAGAGCTACGTCGCCGGCACCAGCACCAAATTGGAGATCACCGGCGAGTTCCTGCCGCTGGTCGAGAACGCCGACGGCAAGAACCTGTTCGAGCACTACGGTTCGTGTTTGCGCGAGCTCGGCAACGAGCCGACCGCGCTGTTCACCGGCGGCTGCGCCGATTCCGGCTTTGCCGCCGCGACCGGCGTGCCGACGATCTGCGCCGTCGGCCCGGTCGGCGGGCGCGCCCATTCGCCCGACGAATTTATGGAAGTCGAAACTTTGGTGCCGCGCGCGCAGGCGCTCGCGCTGGCGATCCTGCGTCTGCCCACCTGAGGAAATGCAACGTCATGAGCAGTCTGTTTTCTCCGATTAGGCTTGCCGATCTCGAAATTCCGAACCGCATCGTGGTTTCGCCGATGTGCCAGTACAGCGCCGACGACGGCTGCGGCAACGACTGGCATCTCGGCCATCTCGGCATGCTGGCGAATTCCGGCGCCGGCCTGCTGGTGTTCGAAGCGACCCACGTCGAGCGCCACGGCCGCATCACCCATGGTTGCCTCGGGCTCTACTCCGACGCCTGCGAGGCGGCGCTGGCGCGGATGGTCGCCCATTGCCGTCGCTACGGCACCGCGAAGCTCGGCATCCAGATTGCGCATTCCGGCCGCAAGGGCTCGGCGCAGCGGCCTTGGCAGGGCGGCGGCGCGCTCACGCCGGACGCCGATCCGTGGCAGACCATCGCGCCATCAGCGCTGCCATTCGGCAACGGCTGGCACACGCCTCGCGAGGCCACGCTTGACGACATCGCGCGCGTGCGCGAGGCGTTCGTCGAGGCCGCCAAGCGCGCGGTGCGGATCGGCTTCGACTCGATCGAGCTGCATTTCGCGCACGGCTATCTGAGCCACGAGTTCCTCTCGCCGCTCTCGAACCAGCGTACCGACGCCTACGGCGGCTCGTTCGTCGCCCGCGCGCGGTTCCTGCGCGAAACTGCCCAGGCGGTGCGCGCCGTGGTGCCGAGCGGCACGCCGCTCGGCGCGCGGATCACCGGCAGCGACTGGCTGGAGGGCGGCCTGACGCCGGATGACGCCGTGACCTTCGCCAAGGCGCTCAAGGACGACGGCCTCGACTTCATCGACGTGTCCTCGGGCGGGGTCAACGCCGACGCCAGGAACCCGACCACCGCCGGCTACAACGTGCCGATCGCCGAGCGGGTGCGCCGGGAGGCCGGCATCGCCACGCGCACGGTCGGGATGATCGTGGCTCCGGCGCAGGCCGAGGCGATCATCGCCGAAGGCAAGGCCGACATGATTGCGCTCGGCCGCGCCATCCTCGACGATCCGCACTGGGGCTGGCACGCGGCGCAGACGCTCGGCGCCGACGTGCCTCGCCCGCCGCAATACGCGCGCTCGGCGCCGAAGCTGTGGCCGGGCGCGGCGCTGCGGGCTTGAGTTTTTTACCTCTCCCCGCTTGCGGGGAGAGATCGACGCGCGAAGCGCGGCGGGTGGGGGACTATCGATGGAAATGCGCTCTTGGAGACGCCCCCCACCCCCGACCCCTCCCCGCCACGCGCTTCGCGCGTGGGAGGAGGGGAGCAGGAGCGCGTCCGGCGCGGCGAGTGCCCGCTGAATGGACACCCTCGTCTTCGTCGCCGTCCTGTTCGCGGCCGCCTGCCATGCCGGCTGGAACGCCAGCATCAAGCGGACGCTCGATCCGCTCGCGACCACGGTTCTGATCGCGATCGGCGCCGGGCTCGTCGCGCTGCCGCTGGTGCCGCTGGTCGGCATTCCCGCGCCGGCGTCGTGGCCGTGGCTGTTCGCCTCGATCGTCATCCATCTGTTCTATTTTGCCGGCCTGATCGAGAGCTATCAGGCCGGCGACATGGGGCAGGTCTACCCGATCGCCCGCGGCAGCGCGCCGCTGATGACCGCGACCATGACGACGCTGTTCGTCGACGAACAACTCGGCCTGTCCGGCTGGTCGGGCATCGCGCTGCTGGCGGCCGGCGTGCTGCTGCTGTCGCTGCGCGGCGGGCGCGATCTCGCCACGCTCGACCGCCGCGCCGTCGGCTTCGCGCTGTTCACCGCGGTGACGATCTGCGCCTATTCGGTGGTCGACGGCATCGGTGCGCGGCTCGCCGGTCCGGCCAACGCCACCGCGTATTCGGCCTGGCTGTTCATCGGCATTGTGCCGGTCACCATCGGCTATGCGCTGGTGCGGCGCGGGCCGGCCGTGCTGCCGGCGATGCTGCCGTTCTGGAAGATCGGTCTGGCCGGCGGCGCGCTGGCGGTGATTTCCTACAGCATCGCGATCTGGGCGATGACGGTGGCGCCGATCGCGATCGTCGCCGCCCTGCGCGAAACCAGTGTGCTGTTCGGCGCGCTGATTGCGGTGGTGTTCCTGAAGGAGCCCTTGCGTGTGCCGCGCGTCGTCGCGGCACTGATGATCGTCGGCGGGCTGGTGCTGATCCGGCTGGCCTGACCGCTCATTCGCGCGGGACGTAACCATAGCGGCGGGCGAGCGCGGCCGGCTCGGCGCCGAGCGAGTAAGCCAGCCGCAGCCGCCACATCAGCACGAGCGTCCGCAGCACGCCGTTTTGCCGCCAACGCCGCCCCGATGTGGCGACCCTGGCGGCGAGGCACAGCGGACGGCCGCTGCGTTTCAACCGTTTCGACAGCGCGATGTCCTCCATCAGCGGAATGTCCGGGAAGCCGCCGGCGGACACGAACGCCGCGCGCGTCACGAACATCGCCTGATCGCCGGTGGTAATGCCGGTGAGCTGCGAGCGCAGATTCATGAACGCCGCGACGATCCACAACAGCGGGTGCCGGCCGTCGATCGTCACGTCGAACCGGCCCCAGGTCCGCTCGGTGGCGGCGAGGCCGTAGAGCACCAGGCCGTCGGCCGCTTCGGGAAGCCTGGTGTCGGCGTGCAGGAACAGCAGCACGTCGCTGCGGGCCAGGCTTGCGCCGGCGTTCATCTGCGCGGCGCGGCCGCGCGTGGCGGTGATCACGTGATCGGCGAGCGGCGCTGCAATTTCTGCGGTGCCGTCGCGGCTGCCGCCGTCGACCACGATCACCTCGACGCCGCGCTCGCGAAACGGCGCCAGGGCCCCAAGCGCGGCGGCGATGCCGGCCGCCTCGTCGAGCACGGGAACGATGATGGAGAGTGTGGCCACGTGAAAATCGATTACTCCGCCGCCTCTTTCAGCGCGCCGCCGCAGCTTGAGCCTTGGCCTGCGGTGCAGCCGAAGCAATGCCCGGCGACGCGGATCGGATTGCCTTCGAGATCGTCGGCCAGCAGCTCGGAGAGATGCACCCGCTCGCGCCCGCCGCGGCCGAGCGGCAGGTCGAGCATCTGGTTGAAGTCGCAATCGTAGACCAGGCCGCGCCAGTCGACCGAGATCAGGTTGCGGCACATCACGCCGTCGAGGTTGGCGTCGAGATGCGCATGCCGCAGCAGCGCGAGATAGCCGTCGAACCCGCCCTTGGAGATGAGCGTCGAGCCGAAGCGCTGGATCGGCATGTTGGCCAGCGTATAGAGCCGGTTGAACACGATGCCGAAGCGCTCGCCGAGCACGCGCTTGTAGTCGGCTTCGAGCGCGGCCTGCGGCGGCGGCAGCGCCGCGCCCTGCGGGTTGTAGACGAGATTGAGCGTGAGGCCCGCGCCGTCGCGGCCGTAGCCCAGCGCGTTGAGGCGCATGAGCCCGCGGATCGAAGCGTCGAACACGCCCTTGCCGCGCTGGCGGTCGACGTTGTCCTCGAGATAGCAGGGCATCGAGGCGACGATCTCGACCTGCTGCCCCGCGAGGAACTCGGGCAGATCGTCCTGGCCGGCGACTTCGAAGATCGTGAGGTTGCAGCGGTCGATCACCCGCGCGCCCATGTCGCGCGCAGCGGTCACCAGCCGGCGGAAGTGGGCGTTGAGCTCCGGCGCGCCGCCGGTGATGTCGAGCGTCGTGACGTGCCGGCGTTCAAGGAACGTGAGCACCACATCGGCGACGTCGCCGGTCATCTCCTCGGTGCGATGCGGGCTCGCGCCGACATGGCAATGCACGCAGGACTGGTTGCAGCGGTAGCCGACGTTGACCTGGAGCGTGTCCAGCCGCCCGCGGTGGATCGCGGGAAACGGAATTTTATCGAGCAGCGGCCACGTGTCGCGCATGGCGCAATCTGGCAGAGGCGGTGGCGGCAGTCATCCTAAGTCGCGATACAGATGTCACAATTCAATGTGAAAGCACGATGGTTCTCCGTCATGCCCGGCCTTGTGCCGGGCATCCACGCCTTGGCCACAAAGCAAGGCGTGGATGGCCGGGACAAGCCCGGCCATGACGCTGCGACAAACCGCTACTTCAGCAGCGGCGCCGCCGTCGCGGTCAGGCCGTCGAAGCCGATGCGGCCGAAGCCCGGCACCTTGACGCCGGGATTGCGCAGATCGAGGCCCGCGACCAACCCTAGAAAGTTCAATTCAACGCCTTCGACCCAGCCGAGCTTGACGCCGAGCACGCCCCACAGGCTCGCCTCGACGCCGGTGCCGCTGTCGGTCAGCCCGGCATAGGGCCAGGGCCGGAAGTCCCGGCCGAGCGCGTTCGGCGGCATGGTGACGCCGATCTCGGGGATCGCGCGCAGTACCGTGGCGACGAAGGTGTTGCTGTTCGGGCCCGGCCAGATCCGGTAATCGCCGTAGTTGGCGAAACGGTATTCCTTGATCGCCGCTTCGATCTTCGGGATCAGCGCCGCGGCCTCGGCGCCGCGCAGGTCCGCGACCACGCGCGGCCGGTCGCCGAACCAGCGGCCATCCGGCGCCCAGCCGTTGACCCGGACCGGATTGCCCCAGCCGACCACGTCGTAGCGCCGCCAGGCGCTCGCGTTCTGCGGCTTGATCACCACCCAGGAGTGGACCGAGAGCACGCCCTTCCAGCCGCCGGTGCGTCCGGACAGGATCAGCACCCGGGCCTCGGGATGGGCGGTCGCGGCCGGCAGGCTGCCGATGCTCGACCAATCGGCGTTGCGCCAGGTCCCCGGGCCGCCCTCATAGGCGTAGAGCGCGGCGCGGGCCGCGATCGGCAGCAGGAACAGAGCGAGGATCGCGAGCATCAGGCTCTTGCGGCGCGGGCGTCTGGGGGATCGGACGGCGGTTTGCATGGCGGAAGCAGTATAAATGGTTCGCGACTGAAAAGAGGCAAGGTGGCCGAGCTCACATGAACAATGCGTAATCCGGTTCTGGTCGAGGTGGTGCGCGGCGCCCTGGTGGAAAGCCGCCATCGCGGCGCCGTGGCGGTGGTGGATGCGGCCGGCGCCCGGGTGCTGACGCTCGGCGACGTGGAACGCCCGGTCTATCCGCGCTCCGCGATCAAGGCGCTGCAGGCGCTGGCGCTGGTCGAGACCGGCGCCGCCGACCGCTACGGCTTCGGCGCCGAGGAGCTCGCGCTGGCCTGCGCCTCGCACGGCGGCGAACCGGGCCATGCGGCGACCGCGGCGCGGATGCTGGACTTGGCCGGGATCGAGCCGTCGGCGCTGAAATGCGGCGCGCATTGGCCGATGCATCAGCCGTCCGCCCAGGCGCTGGCGCGCAGCGGCGCGGTCGCGACGGCGCTGCACAACAATTGCTCGGGCAAGCACGCGGGCTTTTTGTGCACGGCCTGCGCGATCGGTGCCGATCTCGGAACTTACGTCGAGCCGAGCCACCCGGTGCAGCGTGAGGTTGCGGCGACGATCGAAAATCTTGCCGGCGTCGTGCTCTCGCAAGACGTCTGCGCCATCGACGGCTGTTCGGTGCCGACCTGGGCGATGCCGCTCGCGGCACTGGCGCGCGCCTTCGCCCGCTTCGGCAGCGGGCAGGGCGTTCCGCCGGCGCGGGCCAAGGCCGCCGCACGCCTGATTGCCGCCTGTGCCGAGAAACCCTGGCATGTCGCCGGCACCGGGCGGCTCTGCACCGAGATCATGCAAACCCTCGGCAAGCGCGTGTTCGTCAAGACCGGCGCCGAAGGCGTGTACTGCGCGGCGTTGCCCGAGCAGGGGCTCGGCATCGCGGTGAAATGCGATGACGGCGCCGGCCGCGCGGCCGAGGTGATGATCGCCGCGGCGCTGGCGCGCCTGATGCCGGCGGATTCCGACCGGGCCGCGCTCGAGCGCTTCGTGCGCCGGAGCCTGCGCAACTGGAACGGAACCGTGGTGGGAGAAATCCGGCCGACGGAGTGGCGCTAGCTTTTCGCCAGCGCGTCCTTGAACGCCTGGCGCACCTCCGGTCCGTGAATGCGTTCGTAGTCGCGCTTCTGCGGCCCGCTGGGCTCGACCTTCAGCGCGATGAACACCGGTCCTTCCTCGGCCAGGATCGCGCCGACCTGCTGCTCGAAGATTTTCAGGTCGGAGAATTCGTAGACGTTGCGATAGCCGGCGGAGCGCGCGAGGCCGACGAAGCTGACTACGCCGCGGCCCGGCGTCGGGTGGCCGCCGTTGGCCTCGTAGGTGCCGTTCTCGCTCACGAAGTGGAAGAAGTTCTTCGGCGCGAGCGCGGCCGCGGTCACCAGCGTGCCGAGGTTCATCAGCAGGCTGCCGTCGCCGTCGAGCACGATCACCCGCTTGTCGGGGCGGCCGAGCGCGAGGCCGA
>CAMDEB010000189.1 GCA_945893085.1 Rhodoplanes serenus
CAGGCTGTCGATGCAATCCTGGATCACGCGCCGCACCGGATTGAGAAACTCGTCGACCGGCGTGCCGATGGTGACGATCACCGGACCCTTGGTGGAGATGTCGGCCGGCGTGCTGCTGAAGAACAGCCGCTTGTCGGCCAGCGCCTTGCCGAGCAGCGTGTCCGCGCCGGCCTCGATGAACGGCAGCCGGCCGGCTTTCAGCGTGGCCAAGCTGTCCTGGTTGATGTCGTTGACGTTGACCGTCATGCCCTTGGCCGCGAACGACAGCACCAGCGGCACGCCGACATGGCCGGCGCCGCCGACCACGGTCAGGTCCGCGGTCTGCGCGCCGGCGGCGGCAACCCGCGACGGAGCCTTGGTGTCGGCGAGGCTCAAGGCTTTTCTCCGAAGGTGAGCACGAACGAGCGGAACGGCTTCATGAACGGCGGCGCGAACAGCGCGCTGTCGATCGCATTGTAGACCGGCAGCAGCCAGCGCACACGCGAGGAGGCGACGTAGCGGTAGCGCAGGTCGGAGAGATATTCGGTGTCCACCCGAAAGCCGGTCGTGCGAAACACCGCGGCGATCTCCCGGGCGAGCACCGGCCGCTCGTTCTCGGTGACGCCGACCGAACTATAAAATGGCGAGGACCGGTCGCGATAGGCCCACATGAACGGGTTCATCCGGTTGGGATCGAAGGCGACGAACCGCCCGCCCCGCCGCAGCACCCGGAATACCTCGGCCGCGCAACGCGCCGGGTCCGGCAGATGATGCACCAGGCCCGAAAGCAGCACGACATCGAAACTCGCGTCGGCAAACGGCAGCTGCTCGACGTCGCCCTCGACGAACTCGACCGCGGGAAACTTGGCTCTGGCGATCTCGATCAACTTCGGGCTGAGGTCGAGGCCGGTGCAGTCGCAGCCGTGCCGTTGCAGCAGGTCGGTGAACACGCCCGAGCCGCAGCCGAGGTCCGCGACCCGCGCGCCGCGCTCGATCCGGCCGAGGCGGATGATGGTTTCGATCAGCCGCGCGTTGCTGGCCGGTGTGAACACGTCGTAGGCGTCTTCGGCGGCGTGGCCATCGAAGAACACGATTTCCTTGCGCTTGTCCTGGGACGACGCCTCGATCATTGCGGCGGTTGCTAGCACGAAGCCTTTGCGCCCGGCAACGCTGCTGAAAATCCCGCTGCCGATGCTTTTGTTGTGATAGGACAGGCGCTTGCGAAAGGCTCGCGAGGGGCAACGTCATGGTCATCGACATCTACACGCATATTTTCCCGGATCGTTTCTTCCAGGAGCTGGAACGCGGCTCGCCGAAGCTCGGCAACATGGGCAAGCGGCTGCGCTCGATCCAGAAGCTGTTCGATCTCGATGCGCGCTTCCGCGAGATGGACGAGCTCGGCGACTACCGGCAGATCATCTCGCTGCCCAATCCGCCGATCGAGGACATCGCCGACGGCGAGCTCGCCAAGACGCTGGCGCGCGTCGCCAACGACGCCATGGGCGAATTGTGCGCCAAGCATCCCACTCGCTTCCCGGCGTTCGCCGCCGCGGTGTCGCTGCACGACGTCGATTCTGCGATCGCCGAGGCCGAGCGCGCGATCAAGACGCTCGGCGCCAAGGGCATCCAGATCTACACCAACGTCGCCGGCCATCCGCTCGACGAGCCGCGCTTTCAGCCGCTGTTCGCGGCGATGGCTGCGCACGATCTGCCGATCTGGCTGCATCCGGCGCGCACCTCGGACATGGCCGACTACACGGCGGAGAAAAAATCCCGCTACGAGATGTGGTGGTGCTTCGGCTGGCCTTACGAGACCACCGTCGCCATGGCGCGGCTGGTGTTCTGCGGCGTGTTCGACCGGCATCCCAAGCTGAAGATCATCACCCACCATCTCGGCGGCGGCATGATCCCGTATTTCGACGGCCGCATCGGTCCCGGCATGGACGTGCTCGGCAGCCGCACCATCGACGAGGACTATTCCAAGATTCTCTCGTCGCTCAAGCGGCCGCACCTCGACTACTTCCATGAGTTCTACGCCGACACCGCGATGTTCGGCGGTCATTCGGGGCTGACCTGCGGCATCGAGTTCTTCGGCGCCGACCGCGTGGTGTTTGCGACCGATGCGCCGCTCGGGCCGATCGTCAAAACCAGGAAGGTGATCGACGACCTCGATCTCGATGCCGCGACCTACCGCAAGATCATGGTCGGCAACGCCGAGCGGCTGATGAACATGCGTTTCGGTTGAACGCGCCCATTGTTCACCCTTCGGTCAAGGTTTTCCGCCACACTCCGCGCCGCGCCGCGATTGGAGTCCTCGATGTTCTGTGATGCCCTGCTGGCCAAGCCCGCTCGGACGCTGGCCTTGCTGCTCGTCGCGGCGGGGATGGCCGCCTGCGCCGCGGACACCCCGCCCTCAGGCCAGCCCAGCTTCTACCGCAGCATGGCCAGCGCGAACGCCGAGCTCGATGGCCAGACGGCGGCGTCGATGATCTCCGGCTACCGGCAGAACAACGGGCTCGGTCCGGTGGCGCTCGACCCGGAATTGACCCGTCTGGCCGACGCCCAGGCGCGCGCCATGGCCGCCCGGGACAAGGTCGACTCCAATGCCGTCGGCGCCTTGCCGGAGCGCATCAGGCGCGCCCGGTTGGACACCAAGGTTGCGGCCGAGAACATCTCCGCCGGCTACCACACCCTGGCCGAGGCCTTCTCCGGCTGGCGCGATTCGCCGCCGCACCGGAAAAACATGCTGCTCCAGGGCGCCACCCGGATGGGAATCGCCGCTGTTTACGCACCGAACTCCAAATACAAGGTGTTCTGGTCGCTGATCCTGGCGGCGCCCGACGAACGGCGCGGATGATACGGAAATATCGAGCTTTTTAGCCAAATAGCGTCGGTATTGGCGGTGGAATACCCGCAAAACAGCCATGTTTATGGGCCTATTTCGCGCAACCCGATTGCGAAGCCGCCAATTCTGTGTATTGAGAGTCCTCATTATTCAAAGGGAGTTCCGACACCATGGCCACTCAACCCGCTACCAAGAGCCCTCAGCCCGCGACCAAGAGCAAGCAGACCACGATCAGCCTCAAGCAGCTCGCCGCCACCCTGGCCGGTGAGCACGAGATGCCGAAGAAGCAAGGGGAGGCCATCCTCAACGATCTGGTCGGCCTCATCAGCAAGCACCTGAAGAAGGGCGACCGCATCCGCCTCGCCGGCCTCGGCATCCTGGTCGTGCGCAAGCGCGCCGCCCGCATGGGCCGCAACCCGGCGACCGGCGAGCCGATCCAGATCAAGGCGAGCAAGAAGGTCGCCTTCCGCGCCGCGAAAGAGCTCAAGGAATCGGTCTAAGCCGCACGCCGAAGTCCGGCGAGCCGCACAGCGAAAACGCCCAGCCCCGCGCGGGCTGGGCGGCGCTGTTCGCTCCGGTGCAAAATCCCGCGACGTCATTCCGGGGCGCGCCAAAGGCGCGAGCCCGGAATCCAGAGCTACAGAATCTATGACGTTGTCCTGGATTCCGGATCGCCGCCATTCAAGTCGGCCTTGGCCGACTTGAACCTTGTAAGATCGATCTCGGTAAACCCGAGATCGATGGCGTCCGGAATGACGGCGAAGATTTTCAACTGTCTCTAGTGAACCTTGACGTCCTGGTCTTCGGTCAGGTTCAGAACGATGAATTGATCTTCGCCGACCTTGACGACGGCGGCGATCGCCTCGTCGGGATTTTCGGTCGGCCGCGCTTCCGCGTCGTACATCTCGAAAATCGAACGCGTGACTCCGTCCGAGCAGTAGGCGGTGCGCTCATCCATGTTCACAAGCACGACGTCGACATCGATCAAGACACGCACTCACTCTGTTGCACGCAACACGAAAAACACACGCATCCCACCCGGGAAGTCCGATAGGCTAACCGGTTCTGGTTAATTGAACAATGCTGATGATGACGTGCGGTTCCGGCGCGCGGCGAATGCAGATCGCTTCTGAAAAGCCGCCGTCGCGTCGCGCGCAAGCGCAGATATTTCCTGGAGACTCGCGCCATCGCGGCGCGCAAATGCACGGTCTGTCTGGATACGCGCGTGCGGGCCGATGACGATGCTGCCGCCACATTTTATCATGCGACGTCGTCGCGGAGCCAACTGGACCTTCCGGCCCCGTCTCACTAGCCTTCCGCCGCATGCCGCCGCCAAGCCCCACCTACGATGAATTCTATCGGAACTTCCGCTGGGACGTGCCGGCGCAGTTCAACATCGGCATCGCAGCCTGCGATCGTTGGGCCGAGCGCGAACCCGACCGGCTTGCGATCATTGCGGCCCATCCCGACGGGCGCACCCAGGACATCAGCTACGGCTGGCTCAGGCAGACCTCGAACCGGCTCGCCAACGCGCTGACGGCGCACGGCATCAGGCGCGGCGATCGCGTCGCGATCCTGTTGCCGCAATCGCCGGAGGTCGCGGCGATCCACATCGCCATCTACAAGCTCGGCGGCATCGCGCTGCCGCTCGCGACCTTGTTCGGGGTCGAGGCGATCTCGTACCGGCTGCAGAACTCCGGCGCCAAGGCGGTCATCACCAACGCACAGGGGCTCGCGAAGATCGCAGCCGTGCGCGACGAGCTGCCGGACCTCGAGCTGATCCTGTCGGTCGATGGCCCGGACTTGGGCGCGCTCGGCTTCCGGGAGACGCTGGCACGCGCCTCCACGGACTACACGCCGCAGCCGACCGCGGCCGACGACCCGGCGATGATCATCTACACCTCCGGCACCACCGGCCAGCCCAAGGGCGCGGTGCATGCCCACCGCGTGCTGCTCGGCCATCTCCCCGGCATCGAGACCCATCACGAGTTCTTCCCGCAGCCGGGCGACCGGATCTGGACGCCCGCTGACTGGGCCTGGGCCGGCGGGCTGCTCAACGTGCTGCTGCCCGGCCTCTACCACGGCGTGCCGGTGGTGGCGCGGCGGTTCGACCGGTTCGATCCGGAGGAGGCGTTCGCGCTGATGGCGCGGTATGAGGTCCGCAACGCCTTCATCCCGCCGACCGCGCTGCGCATGCTGCGCTCGGCGCCGAGTCCGCAAGGTCGCCACGCCATCAACCTGCGCACCGTCGGCTCCGGCGGCGAGATGCTCGGCGCCGAGACCTACGAATGGGCGAAATCCGCGCTCGGCCTCGTCATCAACGAGTTCTACGGCCAGACCGAATGCAATCTGGTGCTCTCGTCCTGCGCCGCGCTCGGGGTGTCGAAGCCGGGCGCGATCGGCAAGCCGGTGCCCGGCCACGAGGTCGCGGTGATCCGCCCCGACGGCACGCGCGCGGCGGTCGGCGAAACCGGCCAGATCGCGATGCGGCGGCCCGATCCGGTGATGTTCCTGGAATACTGGGGCCGGCCGGAGGCGACGCGCGAGAAGTTCATCGGCGACTGGATGACGACCGGCGACCAGGGCGTCATGGACGAGGACGGCTATTACCGCTTCGTCGGCCGCGACGACGACGTCATCACCTCGGCGGGCTACCGCATCGGGCCGGGCGAGATCGAGGACTGTCTGATCAAGCACCCGGCGGTGGCGCTGGCCGCCGCGATCGGCAAGCCGGATCCGGTCCGCACCGAGATCGTCAAGGCTTTCGTGGTGCTGAAGGCCGGCCGGACGCCGTCAGACGCGCTTGCCGCCGACATCCAGGCGTTCGTGCGCACCCGGCTGTCCGCGCATGAGTATCCGCGCGAGGTCGCCTTCATTGACGAGATGCCGATGACGACCACCGGTAAGGTCATCCGGCGCCTGCTCCGGGCGCGCGGTTGATTTTCGATCGCGTAGGCGGTCGCGCAATGCCTTCAGGGCGACAATTGCGCCGCGGCGCAGCGCCTCCAGGCGACAAACGAGACCAAAGGGCCAGACCGACGGCCGCAGCGCCACCAGCCGGTCGCACAGCGCGAGCCGCTCGCGCCAGATGCCGTCGATCATCGGGTGATCGGCGTCGGCGCAGGAATCGACCCGCGCGATGTTGGATTCCGCCAATACGGCCTCGGTGAAATCGAGCGCGAGCTGCGCGCCGGGCGAGGCGCGGCTGACGCCTTCGTTGTAGGCGATCTTCCAGCACCAGGCGGTGCTGCCGCTGCTCAGCGTGACGAAGGCGGCGATGGCGCGGCCGTTGAGGAACAGGCGGTCAACGCGCGCCTGGCCGGTGGCGGCGAGTCCCTTCACCGCCGCTTCGACAAATTTGCGGATCGCGGGTTCGAGCACCGTCGCCGTTCCGGCCAGCGCCTTCCAGCCGCTGGCCTCGATCAGCAGAAAATCCTTCAGCGCCGCGCCGATGTCCTTCACGCCGGCGGTGGTGCCGAAGGTGACCGGCGCGATGTCTTCAAGGCGGTCGCGCTGCTTGCGCAACTTGTTGCGCTTGCGCGTCGGCATCGCGCGTTCGAGATAGCCATCGCGCTCGGTTCCGGGCGCGAGCAGCGCGCGCTGATAGCGGCTGAACGGCGCGCTTTGCCGCTTGCCGCCCGCCAGCGCCGCGTCCAACGCGGCCGCGAACGGCCCGCCCTCGGTCACCAGCGGCATCAGCAGCAGCGCCGGCCTCGCCGGATCGCCGGCGAGATGGTCGAGCCAGGCGCCCAGCACCACCTCGGCCTGGTCGCGATCGACCAGCGGCACGCCGAGCGGCGCATAGGGATGGGTCCAGCCGGTGGTCGCCGAGCACAGCCCGCCGCGCCAGCGCTCGATGCGGGCGGGAAAGAACCCCATCAGCCGTCCGGTGGTCGACCACACCAGGGTGGCGCCGGCGTTTTCGCCGAACACCGGTGCCGCGGCGAGCGCGAAGGTGGGCTCGTAGAAGACGTTCGGCTCGATCGCGCGCGCGGCGAGCGCACGCCATTCGTCGACGATGGAATCAAGCGCGGTGAGCGCGCGCCATTCGACCCGGAATGCTGGATTGAACGGAGCGTGCATGGCTATCGCGCCGCTTGGCGGCCCCAGATGAAGACGTGCAGGCCGAGCCGGACCCTGGTCACCCAGAACAGCAGGATGGTTTCGGCCAGGAGCGCGATCGCCGTCGAGATCGCGGCGCCCTGCGCGCCCAGCGGCGGGATCAGCACCACGCACAGCACGAGGTTGAGTGCGAAGGCCGAGGCGTAGACGAGCGCGCAAATGCGCTGTTCGCCGAGCATGGTAAGCAGCCGATCCACCGGCCCGATCGCGGCGCGCGCCAACAGGCCGATGCTCAGAATGAACATCAGCTGGTAGCCGTCGAGGAAGCTCGGGCCGAACAAGGCGAGCAGCGGTTTGCCCAACGCGAGAATGACAACGGTGGCGGCCAGCGACGCCCAGAAGGTCCAGCGGATCGAATCGCGGAGGAATTCCGCGAGCCGGCTGCGGTCGGCATCGGCGTGGTATTCGGTAAAGCGGTGCGCTGCGGCTGCCGACACCGCGAAATGCACGAAGGCGACGAGCGCGAGCGTCTTGGCGGCGGCGTAGTACACCGCGACTTCCTCGGGCGAGCGGAACTGCTGCAGCACCAGGATGTCGGTGCTGGTGAGCAGCAGGTAGAATCCTTCGACCACGACGATGGGCAGCGAAACGCCCAGCCAGGTCTTGATTTCATGGGCCTTCGGTCCGGGCTCCACCGTGCGCGCGAGCCTGCGGTTCAGCACGATGGTCTGGCCGATCACGGTCAGCGCGAACGAGATCGCCACCGCGACGACGGCGGTCACCGCGGTGGTCGGGAAATCGAACAGGTAGGCCGCCGACACCAGCACCAGCATCAGGACGTGGCGGACGACATAGGGCGGCATCAGCGCCAGGCTGATCCAGTTGTGCGAGCGCGCGATGCCGTCCTGGACCTGCATCAGCGCAAAGAACGGCAAGGTCACGCAGGCGATCGAAAGCGGGAGAACGACGTAGCTCGCGAGCCACGGTTCGGCCATCTGCACTGCGAACGCGCCAACGGCGGCGACCACGGTCGCGGTGCCGACCGCGAGCCAGCGGCTGTAGGCGAGGACGCCGCGCAGCAGATCGAACGCCTTGCGCCGGGTGTACTCCGGTATGAAACGCTGCGCGCATGAAGCGAGGCCAAGGTCGGCGAAGTCGCCGATCAGCAGCACGCAGGTCCAGACATAGACGTAGATGCCGAACTCGAAGGTCCCCATCCAGCGCGCCAACAGGATCTGCGATGCGTATATGAGCGCGGCGCTCAGCACGCGGATCATGAAGGCTGCGCCCGCCACCCGTTGCGCGATCGAGCGGTGGCTGCCGTCGGCGAGCCAGGCCCGGACCTGCGCGGTCGCGGCTGCGAGCGGAAGCCGCGACGGACGCTCCGCATTGGGGGACTGAATCAACGCCACAGGGAACTCCGGCACGGCCGGATTCGTGGCCGCGCTTGAAGCCCCAGGCTTAGCAAGGAAGCGTTAACATTCGGTTGGGTGGGACGGCCGTTTCAGCCCGCTGGGCCGCCGATTTCCGCCAGTGTGGCCTCGACCGCCTTGCGTTCTTCGGCCGTTAGCGCCGCCTGCGGCGGCACCGGGTCGCCGACCGCATAGCCCTGGATTTGCAGCCCGGCCTTGATGCAGGCGGCGAGGTTGAAGCGGGCGAAGGCCTCGTTGATGCGCCACATCTCGCGTTGCA
>CAMDEB010000190.1 GCA_945893085.1 Rhodoplanes serenus
GGAGGGCCTGCAGCCGGTGCCGGGCTACCCGTGGGGGTTCACCGAGCGGATTCTCGCCGGGTCGCTCGACGAGAAGAACAAGGTCGGCAACCGCACCCGTATCCTGCGCATCGAGCCCGGCGCGTTCTCGACCGTGCCGTTCGTGCACGAGTATTGGGAAGAGGTGTTCCTGGTCGAAGGCGACCTGATCTGCGGCTCGGACGACAAGGGCCAGGGCGGCGAGCAGTTCAAGGGACCGACCTACTGCGTCCGCCCGCCGGGGGTGCATCACGGGCCGTTCACCTCGAAGACCGGCTGCTATCTGCTGGAGACGCACTATTACGCGGAGAAGTAGCTCCGCTCGTGTCCCGGATGCGGTGCAGCGTGAGCGCGTAGCGCGAAACGGTGCACCGCTGATCCGGGACCGTAACGGGTACCGAACGTGAAACGGTCCCGGGTCTGCAGCGCATCACTTCGCTTCGCTCGTGCTGCGCTGCGCCCGGGACACAGAAAAGCGGGGAGGCGAGCATGCGACGGCTGTATGCGTTGACGCTGGTGCTGGCGGCATTGTGCGCCTTGCCGCTTCCCGCCAACGCCCAAGCCTGGCCCACCAAACCGATCCGCATCGTCGTGCCGTTCGCGCCCGGCGGCGCCGCCGATGTGTGGGCGCGCATCATCGCCGATCCGCTGTCGGCTGCGCTCAAGCAGAGCGTCGTGGTCGAAAATCGCGGCGGCGCGGGCGGCATGCTGGCCGCGACGCAGGTCATGCGCGCCGATCCCGACGGCTACACGCTGCTGGTCGGCGGGCTGGCGCCGCAGATCATCGCGCCCGCGATTGCCGCCAATCCTGGCTTCGACGCGATCGCGGACTTCGTCCACATCGTCTATATCGGCGGCCCGCCGATCACCTGGGTGGTGCATCCGGCGAGCGAGTTGCGCTCGGTCCGCGACGTGGTCGAGCAGGCGCGCGCGGGCAAGCTCTCGGGCTACGCGTCGTCCGGCGTCGGCACGCTCGGGCACCTGGTGGTCGAGTATGTGTCGAAGCAGCAGGGCATCAAGCTCAACCACATCCCCTACAACACCGCGGCCTTCGCCGACATCATCGCCGGCCGCGTGCCGATGGGCTCGTTCACCTGGGGCGCGGCGCTCGGCCAGGTGCAGGGCGGCACGCTGCGGGCGCTCGCGGTCACCACCGAAGCGCGGCGGCCTGACGTTCCGGACGTGCCGACGTTCAAGGAACTGGGCTACGACCTGGTCGCCAGCACGTGGTTCTCGCTCGCGGCGCCCAAGGGCACGCCGCCCGCGATCGTGCAGCAGCTCAACCGCGAGGTGATCCGCATCCTGGCGCTGCCGGACATCAAGACGCGGCTGGAGCGCGACGCCTTCGATCCGAAATCATTCACGCCGGAGCAGTTGATGGCCTACTTCCAAGCCGAGACCGCGCGCTGGAAGCCGATCGCGCAGGCCGCCGGCATGAAGCCGCAGTAATTCATGACAGATTCTATCCACGTCATTCCGGGGCCGGCCGGAGGCCGGAGCCCGGAATCCAGAACAGAGTGCATGCCTCGCAACGCGCGGCTGGATTCCGGGTTCGCCGCGGAGCCTGTCATCGGGCCGCGCTTTGCGCGGACCCGTTGGCGGCGCCCCGGAATGACATGTTGAGGCGCCGGACATTCATGGCATCTTCCAGCAAACCCCTTGCAAAAACCGGCGGATCGCGTGTTCGGCTCGCAGCCGACATTGGCGGCACCTTCACCGACATCGCGGTGTTCGACGACAAGAGCGGCCGGCTGACCTTCGGCAAGGCGCTGTCGACGCCGCAGCACCTGGTCGACGGCATCACCGCCGGCGTCGAGAAGGCCGGCAGCGACTACCGCTCGGCCGGATTGTTCCTGCACGGCTCGACGATCGCGATCAACGCCATCCTGGAGCGCACCGGCGCGAAGACCGCGCTGATCACCACCGAGGGCTTCCGCGACGTCTACGAGATCGGCCGCATCAACCGGCCGGATGCCTACAACCTGTTCTTCAAGAAGCACGTGCCGCTGATCGAGCGCGCGCTGCGCTTCGAGGTGCGCGAGCGCGTGCGCGCCGACGGCGAGGTGCTGATCCCTCTCGACGAACAGGGACTGGTCGCGCTCGGCGAGCGCCTGGACAAGCTCGGCATCGAAGCGGTCGCGATCATGTTCATCAACGGCTATGCCAACTCCGACCACGAGGAGCGTGCCAAGGCGATCCTGTCGAAGCGCTATCCGGGCATGTTCATTTCGGCCTCGCACGAGCTGAGCCGCGAGTATCGCGAGTTCGAGCGCTGCTCGACGGTGGCGGCGAACGCCTATGTTGGGCCGAAGGTGCGCCGCTATGTCGGCGAAATCGACCGGCACATTCGCGGCGACGGGTTCACAGGCTCGTTCCTGATCGTGCAATCGACCGGCGGTCTCTACGAGAGCGAGCAGGCGCAGACCCAATGCGTGCGCATGCTGGAGTCGGGGCCCGCCGCCGGCGTCATCGGCACCCAGGCGCTCTGCCACACGATCGGCATCGACAATGCGATCGCCTTCGACATGGGCGGCACCACCGCCAAGGCCGGCGTCATCTACAAGGGCGAGGCGCTCACCACCGGCGCGGCGCTGATCGGCGGCTACGATCAGGCGCTGCCGGTGCAGATCGCGATGATGGACATTTTCGAGGTCGGCACCGGTGGTGGCTCGATCGCCCGCGTCGAGGACGGCGCGTTGCGCGTGGGTCCGCAGAGCGCCGGCGCGCAGCCCGGTCCCGCGTGTTACGGGCTCGGCGGCGAGGAGCCGACCGTGACCGACGCCAATCTGGTGCTCGGCCGGCTCGGCGCCGATCGTTTCCTCGGCGGCGAGATGCAGCTCGACGTCGGCGCGGCCGAGCGCGCGCTGGCGCGCGTCGCCAAGCCGCTCGGCATGAGCGTGACCGAGGCCGCCGACGGCATCCTGCGCATCGCCGCGACCACCATGTCCTATGCGGTGAAGGGTGTCACCACCGAGCGCGGCCTCGATGCCGGCGACTTCGTGCTGGTCGCCTACGGCGGCGCCGGTCCGCTGCATGCGGTCGCGGTGGCGCGCGAGATCGGCATCCGCAACGTCATCATTCCCGGCGCGCCCGGGGTGTTCTCGGCGTTCGGCATGCTGTTCTCGGACCTGCGCTACGACTACGTGCGGACCGCGCTCACTTCGCTCGAGGATGCGCCGTTCGAACAGATCGAGCAGGTGTTTCGGGAGCTGGAGGAGGAGGGCCGCGGCGCGATCGCGGCGACCTCGGTCAAGCCGCACAAGATCACCACCAAACGCGCGCTCGACATGCGCTACGTCGGGCAGGAGCACGCGGTGACGGTCGACCTGCCGATGAGTGTGTTCGCCAAACAGGACCGCAAGGCGATCAAGCGGCACTTCGACGAGATGCACGAGCTGCGCTACGGCACCTCGGCGCCCTCGGAGCGCGCCGAAGTGGTGAGCCTGCGCACGACGGTCACCGGCCTGATGCGCAAGCCGCCGCAGGAGAAAATCAGGAAGGGCGGCGGCGCGCCGCCGAAAGCGGCGTTCAGCGGCAAGCGTAAGGTCTCGTTCGACGGAAAATTCCGCGATGCGCCGACCTATCGGCGGGCGGAGCTGCTTGCCGGCAACAGAATCAAGGGGCCGGCGCTGATCGAGGAGCACGCCTCGACCACCGTGCTGATGCCGGGCGACGCGATGACGGTGGATGCGTATGGCAATCTGGTGATCAAGGTGGCGGGAGCGAAGCGGTGATTCAGACCCGTCACCCTGAGGTGCGAGCGAAGCGAGCCTCGAAGGGCGACGGCCCGGCTGTACCCGCAGCTCGGTGCTGCACCATCGAGGCCGTTCATCCTTCGAGGCCCGGCTTTGCCGGGCACCTCAGGATGACGGAGACAGAGCGGAGGCGCAGCTAGTGGCGAAGAAAACAAAGGCCAAGAGCGCCAAGCGCCGTCCCATCGATCCGGTCATCACCGAGATCGTGCGCAACGGCATCATCGCCGTGACTGAGGAAATGAAGACCAACCTCATGCGCACCGCCTACAACATGATCATCTACGAGGCGCTGGACTTCACCACCGGACTGTTCACGCCCGAGGGCGAGACCGTGTCGATCGGCATCGGCCTGCCGATGTTCATCCGCGGCATGGCCGAGACGGTGAAGGCCAAGATCAAGCATTTCGGCATCAAGAACATCAAGCCGGGCGACATCTACGTCACCAACGATTCCTACATCACCGGCAGCCATCTCAATCATTTCACCTTCACGCTGCCGATCTTCCACAAGGGCAAGCTCGCGGGCTTCTCCTGCTGCATGGCGCACTGGCTCGACGTCGGCGGCGTGCTCGGCGGCATGACCACCGACATTTTTTCCGAAGGCCTGCAGATTCCAATCGTGAAATACTCGGATCGCGGCAAGATCAATCAGGACCTGCTCGACATCATCCGCATCAACGTGCGGCTGCCGCCGCGCGCCATGGGCGACCTGCGCGCGCAGGTGACCGCGGTGAAGACCGGCGAGCGGCGGTTCCTCGAATTGCTCGACCGCTACGGCCATGCGGCGGTGATGGCCTCGATCGAGGAAATCTTCGACCGCGCGGAGGCGGCGGCCCGCGCGCGCACCAAGACCATTCCGGACGGCGTCTATGAAGCGGAATCATCGCTCGACGACGACGGCATCGATATCGGCAAGCGCATCCCGATCCGGGTCAAGGTGATCGTCAAGGGCGACGAGATGACCATCGACCTCACCAATGTCGCCAAGCAGGTGCGCGGCTTCTACAACTCCGCCATCACCACGGGCTATGCCTGCGCGCAGGTGGCCTACAAGTGCATCACCTCGCCGACCGATTATCCGATCAACGACGGCGCGTTCCGCAGCCTGAAGGTGATCATTCCGCCGGGCCGCATCGTCAGCGCGACGCGGCCGGCGCCGATGCGGCTGTGGATGTGCTTCCCGATGACGATAGTCGACACGATCTTCAAGGCGCTGCAGCCGGCGATCCCGAACCGCACCATCGCCGGGCACCACGCCGATCTCGTCGGGCCGAGCTTCCATGGCTTCAATCCGAAGACCTCGGAGTTTTTCATCGGCACCTTCGGGCCGCTCGGCGGCGGCTGGGGCGCGAAGAAGACCGAGGACGGCGTGTCCGCGACCGTGTGCCTCAACGACGGCGACACCCACAACGGCCCGAACGAGCAGGCCGAGGCGAAATTCCCGATCGTGGTCGAGCGCTACGAGCTCATTCCCGATTCCGGCGGCGCCGGGCGCCATCGCGGCGGCCTCGGCATCGCGCGCACGACGCGCGCGCTCACCAACATCGTGGTCAATACCCAGAGCGATCGCTCGAAATGCCCGCCGTGGGGGCTCGACGGCGCGGGCGACGCCACCGGCAACGCGGTGGCGTTCCGATTGGGCGGCGAGTGGAAGACCGATTTCCCCAACGCCAAGGTGCTGGTGGCGCAGCTCAAGCCGGAGGACGCGTTCCGCATCAGCTCGGGCGGTGGCGGCGGTTACGGCTCGGCGCTGGAGCGGCCGATAGACGATGTGCGCGAGGACGTGCGGCAGGGTTATGTGTCGGCGAAGGCGGCGGTCGAGCTGTACGGCGTGGTGGTCGATGCGGAGACGTTCGAGGTGGATCGGGGCGCGACGGAGCGGTTGCGCGCGTCGCGGCGATAATCGCGCGCCACACTCCGCTGACGGCGCATTGCATTTCACTGTCGTCCCCGCGAAGGCGGGGACCCAGCCTCACAACAACAACGATTTGTGGTTATGGGTCCCCGCCTTTGCGGGGACGACAGGTGAGTTCGGGGCGGCAGACGAGTAAGACGCGGGAGCGCTCCCCTACTTCTTCCGGTCACTTCTTCCTGTTGATCTTCGCCGTGTAGTTCATCCCGCTGGTCCCGCAGCACGGACAGTTCATCGCCACCAGGATGCTCTGCTTGGCCTGCTCGTCGAGATCGGAGTTGTCGAGCATCTGCCGAACCTGCTGCTGGAACAGATCGTGCAGCGACGAACCCTCGGTGGTGATCTGCTCGTCCTGGTTCTTGGTCATCAGCGCAATCCGAAATGCTTCGCGGCGTTATTATACGCGATATCGGCGCGCACCGTCTCGTTGAGCGCCACGTCGTCCATCCAGTGGCCGGCCTCCTCCGCCGCCTCGAACGGATAATCGGCGGCGAACATGATCCGGTCATGGCCGAGCGCCGCGATCGCGCAGTTCAGCGGCTCGGCCGAGCACATGCCCGACGTCGCCACCAGGATATTCGCCTTGATGTACTCCGACGGCGGCTTGGCGAGCTTGATGCCGTAGAGCTTGGCGCGGCTGTCGAAGCGCCACAGCAGGAACGGCAGCGTCTCGCCCATGTGGCCGAGCGCGATCCGTGCGCGCGGGAAGCGGTCGAACACGCCGCCGAAAACCAGACGCAGCGCGTGCGAGCCGGTCTCGAACGTCCACTCCCAGGTCGCCCGCCGCAGCCCCTTGTGGCCTTCGAGCGCGGGCGAGGGGGTCACCGGATCGGTCGGATGAATGTAGATCACCGCGCCCAGCGCCTCGGCGCGCTTCCAGAACGGATCGAGCGAGGGATGATCAAGGTACTGCCCGTTGGTATGGCCGTTGATCATGCAGCCTGCGAACTTGAGCTCCGTCATGCAGCGCTCGAGCTCGTCCGCGGCGGCGTTGGCGTCCTGCATGGCCAGGTGCGCGAAGCCGGAATAGCGGTTCGGCCGGCGCTGGACTTCACGCGCCAGGAAATCGTTGGCGTCGCGCGCCCGGCGGGTCGCGATCCGCCCATCGGTTTCCGCCTGCACGCCTGGACCTGCGATCGACAGCACCGCCCGCTCGATGCCGGCCGCGTCCATCGACTTGAGCCGCAAGTCCCCGAAATCCGACAGCCGCGCGACCACCTGCGCAAGGATCTTGGGGTCCACGTCCCCGACCGTGGACTGCCAGTAGCCCTCGAAGCCGGGACACAGAAAATGCTCTTCCAGAGCGATCTTCTTGACCATCCGTCCCCCAAATTTCCCGTGTGTTTTTCGTTCTGTAGCGCAGTCCGGTGGGCATGTATATCATGTGGCCGCTGGGACAGTGGGCGCCACACATCGTATGTCATGGCCGGGCTTGTCCCGGCCATCCCGATGAAGAGGGTACCGTTGTGCTCATTGAATCGGGATCACCGGGACAAGCCGGTGACGACAGCGGTGAAATTGGTGCGCGTGGGAGGGCATAAGTGGCGAAGAAAATTCGTGGCGTGCCGTTCGAGGAGAACTTCAACAACAGCATGGGGCTGGAGTTCTACAACCTGTCGCATCGCTTCGGCTATCAGTCGCCGAACTGGCCGTATTTCGAAGACGTCAAGATCGAACGCATCCACTACATGGCGAAGTCGGGCGTGCTGTCGCAGCGCATCACGACCTCGATGCACAACACCACCCACATCGACGCGCCGGCGCACGTGATCCAGGGCACGCCGTTCATCGACGAGGTGCCGCTGCCGCATTTCTTCGGCTCTGGCATCGTCGTATCGATTCCGAAGAAGAAGTGGGAGCAGATCACCTACGACGACATGGAGAAGGCGGCCGGCAAGATCGTGCGGCCGCGCGACGTGGTGATCGTCAATACCGGCTGGCACCATCAGTACGAGGACAGCGAGGATTATTTCTGCCGCGCGCCGGGCTTCGTGTCGTCAGCCGGCGAATGGTTCGTCGAGAGGAAGGTCAAGGTGGTCGGTCACGACACCCAGGCCAACGACCATCCGCTCGCCACCGCGATCGGCCCGCAGCGCAACGGGCCGCTGCATCCGCATCTCGCCGAGGAATACAAGAAGTGGTCGGGCGGCCGCGACTGGAAGGACGATTTCCCGGAGTGGGAGCCGGTGCACCGCATCCTGTTCAAGAACGGCATTCTCGGCATCGAGAACGTCGGCGGCGACCTCGACAAGGTCACCGGCCGGCGCTGCACCTTCGCGTTCTTTCCGTGGAACTGGGATCGCGGCGACGGCTGCATCATCCGTCTGGTCGCGATCGTCGACCCGAAGGGCAGCTACCGGATCGAGAAGGGGGAGAAGTTCAAATGATCGTCCGGAAATTTTCCGAAGCGAAGGCCTACGAAGCGCCGAACCACCGCGACTACAAGTCGTTCCGGGTGTTCGGCGCCGAGATGGGCGGCTCGCAGGCGCTGATCTTCGGCATCTCGCACTTTCTCCCCGGCGGCGGCGCCGGGCCGGACGCCTCGCCGCCGGAGAAGATCTACTACGTCCTGGCGGGCGAACTGACGGTGATCGCCGGCGGCAAGGAGACCGTCATCCGCCAGGGTGACAGCTGCTACATCGCGCCGAACGAAAATCGCGAGATCGTCAATCGCGGCAACGAGGTCTGCACCATCGCCGTCGCGGTGGCGGCGCCGCCGAAGTGATGGCGCGGCCTTGCAACACACTCCGCCGTCATGCCCGGGCTTGTCCCGGGCATCCACGTCTGGGCTGCGAATGAAGGCGTGGATGGCCGGGACAAGCCCGGCCATGACGTTGAT
>CAMDEB010000191.1 GCA_945893085.1 Rhodoplanes serenus
AAGCAAGCTCCCCAAGCCACCGCGTTGCCCGAACTGCTCCAGACCGATGGTCATCGCTCGAACAATTCACAAGATCAGAGCGCCAGTGGTCCATGTGTTCGCGTGCAGCGGTTGTGGGGTCAGCTTCACAACGGAAGACCACTTATCAATATCGGGGACGGCCGCACCCTAGTTCGCCTGCGATCGAGGGGATGCCATGCCAGCTCCACGCGACACGCAGCCTCGTTGCGGCACCTGCGACGTTCCGATGTGGCTTGCTCAGATTGAATTTATCGGAACCGAGGAACGCGCGCGTTTCGAGTGCAAGGCTTGCGATGTGAAGCTGGTCTACTCGGCGCCCCGCGAACGCGAGGCCTAGCGCCTCGCGATGCAGCACCCCGGACAGAGTGCGCCCGCCGGTGGGGGTTCGCCGCCGGCGGGCGCAGCATCCGGATTCGGGTCCGGACGAGGCCCAGGATTGGGGGAGATGAATCGCCATGCTTCCCGGGCCAGCGCCAGCTTCCACGGTATCGGAGTGAGGACTGAGCAGAAGCGCTCACAAACGAAGTTATGCACTGGCCTGTTTTGGATCCTGAGAATAGCCTGTTTCGGCCGGTACCCAGCAGCGGGCACTGGCCCGGTTCGATTGTCGCAGTGGCCTGTTTTCGCTTTAGGGAACAATCTGGGGGCGCTAGGACTTCCGGAGTCATCAACCTAACAATGGTCGCAAATGGCCGCCGACGAATATCGAATAAAGGCGGCAGAACTGGACGCCAAGGCGCGCCTGGAACTCGACCCGTTCGCCCAGGCTGAACTCCAGCGCCTTGCAGAGAGCTATCGGCGTTTGGCCGAGCAGGCAGAGCGGAACAGCCGGACCGACGTGGTGTACGAGCCGCCGCCGCTTTCGGGACGATCCGAGCAGGCGACCCAGCAACAGCAGCCGCAGCCCAAGCCAAGCGAAAAAGAATAGGCCACCTCGGTCCTGGCCTGTTTCGACCTGGTGGCCAGTTTGGAGTCAGCAGTGGCCTAGTTCGACTTTTCGGCGATTTCCGGGTTCCCTTCGGAACCAGCAGCCTCCCTCGCGGTTGAAGCGTCAACCAGACAGTTGTGTGAGGGGGTAATGGCCAGGGCTGATTTTCTTCGCAAGAACGCTGAGGATTGTTTCGCCCGGGCGCAGCAGGCGCCCAACGACGACGCCCGCGCGATGTGGCTCGGCATGGCCGAGCACTGGATGGAACTGGCCCAGGATGCGGAGCGCGCGCACGCACCGGAGTACCGGCAGCCTCGGCCGTTGAAGGACACCGGCGCCTGAATGGCCGGCATCCCCTGTGCGGCAAGACGCGCCTGAGGCCCAGCTTGCATCCGCGATCGCCGTTGGTATAGTGTTTACTATACATCGACTGGCCCCTTTTCCTCAGATCGATGCTTCGACCACCTGCCCCGCCCAGGTCTCCTTGCTTGCGGCGGGGTCTCTGTTGCGGGTGGGGAAAAAGCAAGCGCGGCTCAAGAGGCCGCGGAGCGAGCCAGTCTTGCCAACGACACCGGAGCCGGTCGAGCACCCGCGGTGTCCGCGGTGCAACGGCGAAATGCGCCTGATCGGGATCGAGCCCGACAAACCCGACCATGATCTGCACACGTTCGAATGCCCCAAGTCGAATGCCCCAAGTGCGGGCATCTCGAAACCGTGCTGGTTCGGCTGCGATAGGCCGCCTTCCGTCGGCGGCCGCTCCCGTATAATAGACGGTGGTTTTTTAACGTCCCCCACCTACATTGAGCACAAGGGGCTGGGTCTAGCCATTTCCTGGCCCCCGTTTCCTGAGACCCCGGTCGATCCGTCAGGATCGGCCGGGGTTTTTCGTTTTCGGACTTGTGCCAGCCCCGCCGATGGTATAGTATTTACTGTATACCGGTGCGTGCCCCTTGTTCCTCCCTTGCGGCGGGGCTCTCTTTTGCCGCTCGCCCTCGCATCGGATGCGGCAATTTGTGGAGCATCCCCCATCCCGGCCGCGGCGTCCGGTCACACAGACTCCGCCCTCCACTCGTGAGCACGTTCGAGCTGCGCGAGTGTCGCAAGGAGGTGCTGCCATGCAGGCCGGAATCCTAATGCTAACCTACGTCTTGACCGTTGTCGCGGTGCAGGCCGTTGGGTTTCTCATCAGTCGCATCGTCGAATACACCTACCCGGCATTCGGCTTGATGACGTTCCTGGTGCTGTTCCTGTCAGCGTTCGGGATCGCATGGCCGATCGCCGTGCGGCTTGCGGAGTTTGGCTTGCGCCGGGCCGGTTACGAGATCGAGACGGCGGACAAGCGCGCCGTATAACTCCGCGGCCGCCTCGTCACAGCGATCGGATTCCAAGCCCCGTAGCGCTTACAGGTTGCGCACCTGCATGCGCAGCGCGGTGAGCACGCGAGCGACCGCGACGCCCAGCATCGCCATCGCCAATCCGCCGCACAGGACCAGCGCGGGCACCAGAAGCCACAAAGCCCAAGAGAACAGGTCCCAAGAGAACAGGTCCCAAGAGAACAGGTCCATGAGGGCCTCCAATCTGCGTTCCGAAGTCCCGGACACGCAGTCCTTCCGCAGCGGCATCATGTCTGATTCGCCCCGCTGCGCGATTTTGTCTCTGTGGATTGTCCCGGTTGTGCAGGCATCGCCGCGCTGTCGTGACCGTCCACGGAACCGGTCACCGTGCTAGGCGTTGGCGTGCATTCTGCGGACAGCCCGAAACGGTGTGATGACCCTCCAGCAATCGCTCGCCTTCGCCATCATCGCCGGGATGATGGTGCTGTTCGTCTGGGGACGGCTGCGCTACGACCTGGTGGCGGTGCTCACGCTGCTGGTCGCGATCGCCGCCGGCATCGTGCCCTATGACAAGGCGTTTTCCGGCTTTTCCGACGACATCATCATCATCATCGCCTCCGCATTGCTGGTGAGCAGCGCGGTCGCGCGCTCGGGCGTGATCGAGCGCGTGCTGCGGCGCTATGGATCGCATCTCACCAAGACCCACACGCAGGTGCTGGCGCTGACCGGCACGGTGACGCTGCTGTCGGCCTTCGTGAAGAACATCGGCGCGCTGGCCATGCTGATGCCGGTCGCGTTCCAGCTCGCGCGCCGCAACAACAAGCCGGTCTCCGCGCTCTTGATGCCGATGTCGTTCGGCGCGCTGCTCGGCGGCATCGTCACGCTGGTCGGCACCTCGCCCAACATCATCGTCTCCAAGGTGCGCGAGGATATCGTAGGCACCCCGTTCGGCATGTTCGATTTCACGCCGGTCGGCGCCGGCATCGCGATCGCGGGTCTGATTTTTCTCGCCTTCGGCTGGCGGCTGCTGCCGCGCGGGCGCAAGGGCTCGGCCTCGATCGAGGCGGCCTTCAACATCGAGGGCTACACCACGGAGGCGGCGATCCCCGCGGACTCGCCGATCGTCGGCAAGACCGTGAGCGCGCTCGAGGAGGCCGGCGAGAACGAGGTCGAAGTGATCACGTTGTTGCGCGGCCGCGACCGCCGTCACGACCCCAACGGCAACACCGTGCTCAAGGCCGACGACATCGTCATCCTGCAGGGCGAGCCGACGGCGCTGGAGCGCATCGTCGGCCTGGAAAAGCTCAAGCTCACCCGCGACGACACCAGCCACGCTCTCGACTCGCCCACCGACGAGATCGGCGTGATGGAGGCGGTGGTCACGGCCGGATCCGAGCTCATCGACCGCACCCCGGTGCAGGCGCGCCTGCACGAGCGCTACGACGTCAACCTGCTCGCGGTCAGCCGCGCCGGCCGGCGCATCACCCAACGGCTGCGCTCGGTGCGGCTGCGCGCCGGCGACGTCATCGTGCTGCAGGGCAATCTGACGACCATGCCGGAAACCCTCGGCGCGCTGCACGTGCTCCCGCTCGCCGAGCGCGATGTCGGGATCGGCCGCGGCCGCCGCAGCCTGCTGCCGCTGATCGTGCTCGGCGCCGCCATGCTGCTGGTGGCGTTCCACGTGATCCCGGTCGCCATCGCCTTCTTCGGCGCGGCGGTGCTGATGCTGCTGGTCAGGGCACTGACGCTGCGCGAGGCCTACGACTCGATCGAGGCGCCGATCCTGGTGATGCTGGGCGCGCTGATCCCGGTTAGCGACGCGCTGCGCACCACCGGCGGCACCGACCTGATCGCCGGCTGGCTCGCGGCGGTGGCTACGCATCTGCCGCCGCTCGGCACGCTGGCGCTGATCATGGTCGCGGCGATGGCGGTGACGCCGTTCCTCAACAACGCCGCGACCGTGCTGGTGGTGGCGCCGATCGCAGCGAGCTTCGCCAAGAGCCTCGGCTACAACCCCGATCCGTTCCTGATGGCGGTGGCGATCGGGGCGGCCTGCGATTTCCTCACCCCGATCGGCCATCAGTGCAACACGCTGGTGATGGGACCGGGCGGCTACCGCTTCGGCGACTACTGGCGGCTCGGGCTGCCGCTGTCGGTCATCGTCGTGATGGTCGGCGTACCGCTGATCGCGCTGGTCTGGCCGTTCGCGGCGCGCTAGCTGCGCGCGCATCCTATGTACGGTTGCGGACATTCAACACAGGGTGATCGCTCGGAACTCGATCCCTTAGCCGTCCGTTCTTTGTCTCGGTTAGCCAAAGACCGAGAAGCGTTGATGTTTTCTGCAGCTCCCCTGATCGCAATTGTCATCGTGCTTGGCCTGCTGGTGGCCATGACCACAGTCGGCATTGCCCGGATCGAGGCGGCGCATCCGCCGGCCGGCCAGTTCGTGGAGGTCGAGGGCGTGCGGCTGCACGTGGCCGAGATCGGTCTGGCGCGTGGCGAACCCGGCGCCGAGCCCGCCGTGGTCCTCATCCACGGCGCGAGCGGAAATATGGAAGACATGCGGCTCGCGCTCGGCGAGAAGCTCGCGGCGGCGCATCGCGTCATTCTGATCGACCGCCCAGGCCACGGCTGGAGCGCCCGGCCGACGGGGGACGTCTATGCCTCGCCCGCACGCCAGGCGGAGCTGATCGCGCAGGCGCTCACGCAACTCGGCGTGCGGCGCGCGATCATGGTCGGCCACTCCTGGGGTGGAGCGTTCGCGACCGCCTACGCGCTGGCGTTCCCCGAGCGCACCGCGGGTCTGGTCCTGCTCTCCGCCATAACCCATCCCTGGGCCGCCGACCCCGGCTGGTACAACCACCTCGCGTCGTTGCCCGCTGTCGGTCCGCTGTTTCTGCGCACGCTGGTTTATCCGCTGGGGTGGTTCATGGCGCATGGCGCCACGCGCAGCGTGTTCGAGCCGCAGTCGGTGCCCGAGGACTACCTGCGCCGAGCCGCCATCCGCCTGGTGCTGCGGCCGAAGACGTTCTTCGCCAACGCGCGCGACCTGGCCCTGCTCAAGAGTTTCATCGTCGCCCAGGTGCCGAGCTACGCCAAGCTCAACTCGCCGACCATCATCATCACCGGCGACCGTGACACCATGGTCTCGCCGGAAATCAATGCGTGCGCGCTTGCAGCCACGCTGCCGCGCGCAAAGCTGGTTTTCCTCGAAGGCGTCGGACACATGCCGCACCACGCCGCCCCCGAAGCGGTGGCTGCGGCAATCGATGAGCTTGCGCTGACACGTCAGGCAAAGACCGCCGTCGCGGTCTGAAGCCAAAATCACGGCCCGGGAACCTGTTGCGCCGCCCCGGCGAAACCCGCAATCTGCGGCGGATCAAACCGAGGGGCGTCCGATGAAACTCCTGCAAATCCTGAGCGCAGCCGTCATCACATTCGCGCTGTCCGGTGTGGCGAATGCGCAGACCGCGCAAAGCCGTAGCGTCAAGATCGTCGTGCCGTTTCCGCCGGGCGGCACCGCCGACATCCTGGCGCGGGTCCTGGGCGAGCAGATCGGCAAGACCGGCGGTCCCACCATCCTGGTCGAGAACCGCCCCGGCGGGGGCACCGTGATCGCAACCGACGCGGTCGCGCGCTCGGCGCCGGACGGCAACACCATCCTGCTGATGGCGAACTCGTTCGTCATCAACGCCGCGGTGCGCGCGTCGCTGCCCTACGACCCGCTGACCAGCTTCGAGCCGGTCTGCCTGATGGTCGACTCGGCGCAGATCATGGTGGTCAACGCCAGCTCGCCGTTCAAGACGCTGAAGGATTTCGTCGACGCGGCGAAGGCCAAGCCGGGCGAGCTGAACTACGCCACGGTCGGACCCGCGACCACCCAGCATATCGCCTTCGAGATGTTCAACCGCGTGGCCGGCATCAAGCTCACCTACGTGCCGTTCGGCGGCGGCGCGCCGGCGACCACCGCGCTGGTCGGCGGGCATGTGATGGCGGTGATGGCCAATCCGTCCGAGGTGAACGAACAGGTCAACGCCGGCAGGCTGCGCGCGATCGCCGTCGCCTCGCGCGAGCGCGTCGCTCAGCTCCCGAACGTTCCGACGATCGCGGAATCCGGCTATCCCGACTTCCACGCCGCCGCCTGGTTCGGCCTGGTGGTACCGGCCAAGACGCCGAAGCCGGTGATCGCGCAGCACATCGCCATGTTCAAGGCGGCGCTCGCCGCACCCGAGGTGCAGAGCAAGCTCACCCCGCAAGGCTACCGCTCGATCGGCGTCTGCGGCGACGACTTCGGCGCGCACATCAAGCGGCAGCACGCCGACTACGCGCGCGTCACCAAGGAAGCCGGGATCAAGGTGGATTGATCCGCCCAGTCATTCCGGGGCGCGCATCTGAGTGGGTCGTCATGGCCGGGCTTGTCCCGGCCATCCACGTCTTGCTTTCATACGATGCGGAAAGGCGTGGATGCCTGGGACAAGCCCGGGCATGACGGAGAGATATTCAATGCCCCACGACATCCTGATCCGCGGCGGCACCTTGTACGACGGCAGCGGCGCCGCCGGCGTACCGGGCGATCTCGCGATCGAGGATGGCCGCATCGCCGCGATCGGCGATGTCAAAGGGACCGCGAAGAAAACCATCGATGCCACCGGCCTCGCGGTGGCGCCGGGCTTCATCGACATCAAGACCCATTCCGATTTCACGCTGCCGATCAATCCGAAGGCCGAGAGCAAGGTGCGCCAGGGCGTCACCACCGAGATCATCGGCCATTGCGGCTTCTCGGTCGCGCCGGCGCTACCGGGCAAGGTCGCGCTGCTGAAGGACTACCTCAGCCCGAGCGCGCCGTGGCTGCCGTTCAAGGAGCTGACGTTCCCGCAATATCTCGACACGTTTCCCGCCACCGCCGTCAACGCCGGCATGCTGGTCGGCCACAACACGCTGCGGCTGATGGTGGTGGGCATGGAGAATCGCGCACCGACCGGCGCCGAGCTCGACGCCATGATCGCTCTGCTCGAGGACGGCCTCAAAGCCGGCGCGCTTGGGATGTCGTCCGGCCTGTTCACCTCGCCCGGCGCCTACGCGCAGCCCGACGAGATGATCGCCTTCGGCCATATCCTAAAAAAATACAACGCCGGCTACTTCACGCACCTGCGCGATGAATCCAACAACGTGCTGGAAGCCGTGCAGGAGGCAATCGACGTCGCCAATCAATGCGGCGTCCATGTCGAGATCGTCCATTTCAAGTGCTCCGGCATGGACAACTGGGGCAAGGCCGCGACGGCGCTGCAGATGCTCGCGGACGCCAAGGCGCGCGGCCTCGACGTCGATTGCGACTCCTATCCGTATGCCGCAGGCTCCAATCCGCTGAAGAACCTGCTGCCGCAATGGGTGCAGGCTGGCGGCGTCGAGGCTATGCTGGCGCGGCTGCCGGAGAAGGAGACGCGGGCGCGCATCCGCGCCGACATCGAGCGCGACGGCCTCAACAACTGGGGCCGGATTCCATCCTGGGACTGCGTGCAGATCTCGATCTCGCCACACCTGCCGCAATACGCCGGCCGCACCATCGCCGCGCTCGCCGAGGCGCAGGGCATCGATCCGATCGACGCGCTCTGCAACTACCTGGTCGACGACAAGGGCGCGACCCGCGTGCTGGTCACCTCGATCTCCGAGGACGACATCGCCGAGATCGTGCGCTCGCCGGCGGCGCTGGTCGGCTCCGACGGCAATTGCGTCGCGACCTACGGCACGGTGAGCCAGGGCATGCCGCATCCGCGCTTCTACGGCACCTTCCCGCGCATCATCGACCACTACGTGCGCGAGCAGCAGGTGCTGCCGTTGGAAACCGCGATCCACAAGATGACCGGCGGAACCGCCCGCGCGCTCAAGCTGAAGGACCGCGGATTGCTGCGCGAAGGCTTCCGCGCCGATGTCGCGATCTTCGACCCGAAGGATTTCCGCGATCTCGCGACCTATCAGGATCCGCACCAATACCCGACCGGCGCGCGCACCAGCGTCATCGTCAACGGCACGATCGTGGTGGAGAACGCTGCCCACACCGGCGCCCTGCCCGGCACCGTGCTGCGGCGGGATGCGGCCGGCGCGGTGGCGTGACGCCAGTGCTGATCCCGTCATCCTGAGGTGCGAGCCTCGAAGGATGTACGGCCCCGCTGTTGCGCCATCCGGGCCGTCGCCCTTCGAGGGCCGCCTTCGGCGGCCACCTCAGGGTGACG